>NZ_LZGV01000064.1:0-76395 GCF_001690265.1 Gilliamella sp. HK2 | reverse complement strand
TTCCAGTTTTTATTACAAAATTTGCCCCTTGATAAAATTACTCAGCTTGATTTACGGCAACGTGGCTTTCCTATTGCTTTATTAATACAACTTGCGCAATTTACCCATTTAAAAAGCCTAACAATTAAAGAGAAAAAAGATTATTCGCGTAATGAAGAAGCATTAGATAAACAGGCTAAAGCACTTATCTATCAACAGCGCGAACAGCGTAATCAAGAAGTCTGGGCATATTTAAAAACCCTACAACTACAATTGCATTGTGATATCAAAATGATATCTGACACAGCACAAGTTTTTGAAAGGCGCTATCGAAGCTATTTAACGCATTGAGTAGCAATAGTATTAATAATAAATAGTGTTAATAATAAATAAGACAATAGCCAATAAGGTATGAATATTATCACATTGAATTAATGTCAATGTTTATGCTATGTTACTCAAGCGGTTAGTTTTAATGTATTAATTTACTTATACATAATTTTTGAAGAGAATATAACTCACTATGATACTTGCAATTGATGTCTATTACATTAATGACCGAGCCAAATCGGTCGGCGTTTTATTTAATCATTGGACTGATTCGAAAAATGCGGTTGAAAGCTTAATCATCGATTATCAAGATAATGTTGCGCCTTATCAATCTGGTCAATTTTATCAACGTGAATTACCTTGCATAATGTCACTGCTTAATAAAGTTGATTTAAGCCAGATCTCAACCATCGTTATTGATGGCTATGTCCATTTGAATGACGGTAAGATAGGCCTTGGTGGGCATTTGTATAATGCGTTAAACAAAATGATCCCAATTATTGGCGTTGCTAAAAAGCCTTTTGCGGGGAATAGCGAATATTTGATTGAAGTTATTCGTGGTCAAAGTAAACACCCACTATATGTAACGTCAATGGGTATATCGTTGGAGCGTGCAGCAGAAAATGTGCAATCAATGGCGGGTAAATACCGAATGCCTGATTTACTCAGCTATTTAGATCAACAAACAAAATTATTTAAACATGAAAAGTAAAGTCATCTAGTTAGTTATCATTCGCCGACTTGCGCCGGCGATGATTGCAAGTTTAATTATGCTTCGTTCCAACTATCTCTTAAGCCCACTGTTCGGTTAAACACTAGCTTATCTTCAGTTGCAAATTTGCTATCCAAGCAGAAGTAACCTTCGCGCTCAAATTGGTAAGCATGCCCAATATCCGCATGTTGTAAGCTTGGTTCAACAAAGCCTTGTTTAATTACCAAAGAAGTCGGGTTAATGGTTGATAAAAAGTCTTCCGCTGCACCTGGATTTGGTGTGTTAAATAAGCGATCATACAAGCGAATTTCAGCAGGTTTGGCAAATTTTGCTGAAACCCAATGAATAACACCTTTCACTTTACGCCCATCTTCAGGGTTTTTATTTAACGTAGCGGGATCGTAGCTACAATAAATCGTTTGAATATTGCCTTCAGCATCTTTTTCAACGCGATCAGCTCGGATAACATAAGCATTACGTAGTCGCACTTCTTTGCCTAATACCAAACGTTTGTAATTTTTGTTGGCTTCTTCTCTAAAATCAGCGCGGTCAATATAGATTTCACGTGTGAATGTGACTTCACGGTGACCAAGTTCAGGACGATTAGGATGATTTGGCATACTGAGCACTTCATCAAGGTTTTCTGAAAAGTTTTCAATAACCACTTTAACCGGATCAAGCACAGCCATTGCGCGTGGTGCGTTTTCGTTAAGATCTTCGCGAATACAAAACTCAAGGGTGCTCATTTCAACCGTGTTTTCTTGTTTTGTGACACCAATTCGGCGACAAAAGTCACGAATAGAGGCTGGTGTATAACCTCGACGACGTAATCCCGATACGGTTGGCATACGTGGATCATCCCAGCCATCAACAATTTTTTCGGAGACTAATAAGTTTAATTTACGCTTAGAAGTAATAGCATATTCTAAATTCAATCTTGAAAATTCATATTGGTGAGGGCGAGCTTCAATCGTAATATTATCTAAAACCCAATCATATAAGCGACGATTGTCTTGGAATTCAAGTGTACAGAGTGAATGCGTGATATTTTCGATCGCATCAGAAATACAGTGGGTAAAATCGTACATTGGGTATATGCACCATTTGTTGCCTGTTTGGTGATGCTCGGCAAATTTAATACGATATAGCACCGGATCGCGCATGACAATAAATGGCGAGGCCATATCGATTTTAGCACGCAGGCAGGCTTTTCCTTCTGCAAATCTGCCTTCTTTCATTTGAATAAAAAGTGCTAAGTTTTCATCAATACTACGATCACGATATGGGCTATTTTTGCCGGGTTGAGTGAGTGTTCCTCGATATTCACGGATTTCATCAGCTGACAACTCATCAACATAAGCAAGCCCTTTATTGATTAGCTCAATTGCATATTCATATAGTTTGTCAAAATAGTCAGATGAATAACAAATTTCGCCATCCCACTCAAATCCTAACCAGCGAACATCTTGTTTAATTGATTCAACATACTCTATATCTTCTTTGGCTGGGTTGGTATCATCAAAACGTAAATTACATTTACCTTGATAATCTTGCGCAATACCAAAATTTAAACAAATGGATTTAGCATGGCCAATATGTAAATAACCATTAGGTTCTGGAGGGAATCGGGTATGTGTTGTTTTATATTTTCCCGCCGCTAAATCAGCATCAATAATTTGACGAATAAAGTTAGTTGGACGATTATCTGTCTCGGCCGGTAATGAACCGCTCATAAAAAACCTCTGATGATATATTGATTAATAACAAATTTAGAATATTTGCTTTGTCATTACTTGTAATGTTAACCGAAGAATATAACAAATTTTTCCTATTTCTGAAACGGAAAACAAGCTATTTGCAACGACAAAAATGGTTTGTAAATAAATCTTTTAATTAAAACAGATCGTTATTGCATAAAAAGCGCGATCTTTCACAAAAAACAGCCAAATAAAAACTTCAATAAAATCAATAGCTTTTCTGACGCGCTTTTACAAGGTGCGATAAAGAACAATTGTTTTAAGCATCACCTGATTTTAACGAAACCACAAATCTTGCACCACCAAGCGGGCTGGTTACAACAAAGGCTTTGCCATCATGAAATTCTGCCATTAATTTTACATAAGCTAAACCAAGCCCATAACCACCAGTTGAGCGGGTTCGACTAGTATCAAGCCGAGCAAAAGGCATAAAAATCTTTTCACGCGCATCAAATGGGATTCCGGTACCATCATCATCAATCTCAAAGATGACTTGATTTCCTTGTTTAGTGATATTTAAAACCGCTTTATGTGCTGCATATTTAAAGGCATTTAGTAACAAATTTTTAACAATCGTTTCAACTAAATTAGTATCAATTATCGCTTGCACATCTTGGCAATTACAAGTGAGTTCAAATCCTTTTGGCTTAAATAATGTGAGTGATTGGCAAATTTTGTCACCCAACGCTTTTAACGATACGGGTGTTAGGTTTAGTTCAATATTACTTTGTTGCATTTTGAAGTAATTTAAACTAGCCGTAATTAATGTTTCAAGCTCGTTAATATCATCACTCATGCCTTTTTGTAAAAGTCGTTTTTCTTGCTCGTCGTTAGACTCTTCCAGCATGCTAAGTTCAAATCGCATACGTGCAAGCGGTGTGCGTAATTCATGCGCCATGGCATGAGATATCGTTTGATTAGTGCTCACTAAGTGTTCTATATGCGTTCCCATATTATTTAATACATTAGCAAGTGGCTTAAATAACCAGCCTTTTACATTTTCAGTTCGTGCTTTTAAATTACCTTGTCCAAGTTGTTCGGCAGTTTGTCTAATATTGACTAGATCTTTCCAAACCGCACTAAAAGCCAGATAAATTAAAATAAAAAAGATGATTGCACTAAATAATGCCCAAATAATCAAAAATAGGGTTAATGACATGGTGTTGGATGCCAAAATATCCCGCACAACTATTGGGCCTAATTGGAGCAAATGCCCATCTTTTACATCAATATAAACGACCTCTTTGTCGCTATCATAAGAAAACCCAAGCTTTGCTAGCTCGTCAAGCACCACTTCGGATAACGGAGTATTTACAGGCAGTACTTTGATAGGATAAGCAAAATAGGGTTGTAGTTCGTTAACCACTTCTTGAAGAGGGCGATCTTTATGCTGGTTGATTTGCATACGAATAAGGTTGACCGTGCCACGCTGAGATTCTCGAAACACAATATGATCATCTGGTATATCCGTTAATGAAGAAGGTAATGAATCAAATACAAGTAAAGCACCATAAGCAATAATACTTTGTAGTAGCAGTAAGATGACGAGGTAGAATATAATTCGGCGATTAAAAAATAGCGGTTTAGCTAATAGTTGGCTCAATGGCTGTCTCCTTCTCGCATAAATAAATACCCCTTTCCTCGAACTGTTTTGATGCGTGATGGGTTATCTGGATCATCGAGTAATTTTCGTCGAAGCCTTGAAACTCGTGCATCAATTGAACGATCACTACCATCAAAATCGATACCTCTGACCTGAGAAAAAATGTCATCTCGAGATAAAATGATCCCTGCATTATGCGCAAGCAACCATAACAGATCAAATTCCGCAGTGGTTAAATCAATTTCTTGCTCTTGCAGTAGTACTTTGCGGTTTTCACCATCGATAACTAAATTATCAAATATAAGGGTTTTATTATTGTGTGGCACAATCCATTCTTTAGTATGCTCTTTATCCGTTTCTATCTGTTTTCGGCGGAATAAAGCCCGTATTCGTGCCAACAATAACCTTGGCTCAACAGGTTTTGCCAAATAATCATCAGCCCCTAATTCAAGCCCAACAATTTCATCAATATTATCTTCGCTAGCCGTCATGATGAGAATATAGTTAGTAAACCATGTACGTATATCACGACAGATATCAAAACCCGTTTTTTCAGGAAGCATGACATCTAATATCACCAAATCAGGATTAAGTTGTTGAATTTTTTCTTCGGCTCCTTTACCACTATTATGCCATTCCACAAGGTATCCTTGGCGAATTAGATAAACTTGAATCAAATTGGCTAGCCGTTGATCATCTTCAATGATTAATATACGTTCACTCATTATGCGCTCTTAATTACGTAGCTGATATTTAGAGGTGCCTCATTATACAGACATTTTATTGGCCGTTACAAAACATATACAAAGAGTCTACAAAGTTTATTGCCACTCTATGAGAAAATCTGCGCCAATATTTATAAATAGACTAGTTTTATATCAAATCAATATGGATGCTTTTTCATCAATAACAAATTCCCTTTCTTCTCCAAATTATACACAACATAAGACGCCCATTGTCTTGTGTGATTTTGATGGGACCATTAGTGTAAAAGATGTGACAGATACATTACTGAGCCACTTTGGGCAAGCTGGTTGTGATGAACTTGAAGAATTGTGGGTAAGTGGCAAAATTGGCTCTCAAGAATGTATGAGCAAACAAATTGCATTAATGGATGCAAGCCTCGATGAACTTAATGAAGTCTTATCTCAAATTGAAATTGACGCGGATTTTAAATCTTTTATTAATTATGCCGAACAAAACAATATTCCTGTTCACGTGGTTAGCGACGGGCTAGATTATGCAATTGAGTTTATTTTAAAACGTCATGGCATTACGCGTTTACCTATTTTCGCCAATAAATTGATGCATAATGATTTGCGCAGTTGGCGTCTAGAGTTCCCTTATGCGAATAAAGACTGTATTAAACAAAGTGGCAATTGCAAATGTCATCATGTTAAAAAACAGCAATATTTTCCGCAAATACTCTATGTCGGCGATGGCACATCAGATTACTGCGTGTCACATCATGTTGATTTTGTGTTTGCCAAAGATAAACTAGTTAATTATTGCAAAGAAAATCATATTAATCACTGCAAAATTACCAGCTTCGCAGAGGTAACCACCGCATTAAAACAGGCTAAACATGCTGTTATCCCCGTCACGATGGTAAAATAACAAGGAATACTAATGAGTACAATTCAAGATTTATCTTACTTTTTACCTGGAAACAGAAATGGCGTGCTATTAATTCATGGTTTAACTGGCACTCCCAATGAAATGCGAATTTTGGCCAATGGTTTACATAAAGCAGGATTTACGGTTTATGCCATCCAACTCGCTGGGCATTGTGGCACCGAAGAAGATCTGTGTAAAACAACATGGCAAGATTGGTATAAAAGCGTGCAAGATGGTGCTGATTATTTAGCCCAACATGTCGATAATGTGTTTGTTGCAGGACTGTCAATGGGCGCTTTGCTAGCACTAAAATTAGCAGCTGACAGACCTGAGCAAATCAAAGGCGTTGGTGTGTTAGCGCCTACATTTCGTTATGATGGTTGGAGCATGCCATTATGGGCAAAAAAACTCTTTTTCTTGTTAGTTTATTTTAAGAAATTAGGTATTTTTCAAAAAAAAGTTTTTATCGAACAACCGCCTTATGGGCTTAAAGATGAACGTATTCGGGCGGTGGTATCTGAAAGCATGTTAAGCGGTGATGCCGCCTCAGCAGGGCTTGCGGGTAATCCTTTTCCGGCTCTTGCTGAGATGCAGTTATTAGCAAAACATATGCGCAAGCAATTACCCAAAGTCATTTCACCTTGCTTAATTATGCATTCTGGTAATGATGATATCGCCAATATAGAAACTAATGCAAAATTGGTTGAAAAACAGGTGTCAGGGCCAACAAAATTGGTGGTATTAAATGATAGCTATCATTTAATTACCATCGATAGCCAGCGCCGTGAAGTGATTAAGGAATGCGCCTCGTTCTTTGATAATATAGCAGAAGGAATAAAAGCATAATGTCACCATTAGTTATCATACTTTGGGTTTGTAATATCTGTTTTGATACATTAGGGCAAGTCGCTTTTAAATTTGCAGCCATCGCACCCAATAATCGTGATAGTTGGTATTACTGGCTCGATTTATCTAAAAATAAGTGGATTTGGGTTGGGATTATATCCTACGTTGCTGAATTTTTACTATGGTTAGCCTTTTTAACCTTAGTTCCTCTTTCTCAAGGGGTGTTACTTGCTTCATTTAATATCATTACTATCATGGTGGTTGGGCGCTTTATTTTCAAAGAACTACTAACTATTTACCGCTTAATTGGAATGCTATTAATTACTGCTGGTGTCGTTTTTGTAGGGATGTCTTAATATGGCTAGATTCTATGTTATTGGTTTTTCTGTATTGCTCTTTTTTGACACAATTGCGCAATGCAGCTTCAAATTGACGGCTATTGAGGCTCAACCGCTAGAAATGAGCATTGAATGGCTAATTCGCGTATTTACTAATCCTTGGATTTATATCTCAATAGCGGGGTATATTTTAACTTTCTTTACTTGGATGACGCTATTAAAAAAAGCGCCAGTAGGCCCAGCTTTTGCCGCATCACACTTTGAAGTCGTTACGGTGATGATTGCGTCAATTTGGTTATTTAACGAACAAGTCACCTTGTTCAAATTCGTTGGCACCATACTCATTGTTTCTGGAATTCTATTTTTAGCTATCGCTGAAAGTAAATTGGCTAAACAAGAATCTAGCAATCAAACCCACTAAAAATAATTACTCAAAAAAAAGCAGGATTATACTCAAACCTGCTTTCCTTGAAATTTTTTATAACGACAATGCTAATGCGTTTAGTAATGTCAAATTTAGCTGATGCTGTTCTTGTTGCCACTCATTTAGCTTGTCAGATGAAATAATCGGTTGCTTATCTAATGAGCTTAAAAAACGCTTAAACCAACTCGATGGCTGCCATATTGATAACTCACCAGTGATATCACTACCAACAATGCGTTGTTTAATTGAGGAAATCGTATCTAATAAATGGTAAGTTTGCAACTGACCTTGATCCCAATTAGTGTGGATCACCTCTTCGCTTAATACATCTTTATCAATCGATAAGTAAATAGGCTGGGCACAATGGTATTGTTCCGATAAAAAACTGGCAATGAGATCATCTGGCGATTCAAAATGTCGAAACGCGTGAGCCAAACCGATTTTTCTCGCCCAAGCGGTATTGACGTTTAAACTCCAGTAAGTGAGCTTTTTATGGAAAAGCGGTGCCCATCTGTTTTCCCAAAAATGAGTAAGCCCAATATCATTAGAGGTAATACCAAGCACATGTACATGACTAACAAAAGGCAAACTTGCCACATAGCTAACCCATGAACCACAATGAATGCCAAATAAATAACGCATATTATCGGGGTGGTTATCAAAAATCACAACTTGAATTGGATTTTCGGCTGAATATTGTTTAGCGAGATTTTCAATTAATAATAATGAAATATGGTGATAATCGCCACTGCCCATAAGTACCGTGCCATAATTTTCAGGCAAAGATTGTTCTAGTAATGATTGAAATTGTTTGAATTTTTTTTCACTGCAACCAAAGCGAATACTCTCTTGCCAGTTATTAACATCAATTGTTTTGGCATCATTAATCTGACCGACGCTGTGATCAAAATTGAGTATAATTGGGGAGGTCATGCTACTTTCTCCTTGTCACTTTCAAAATGACCAATGAATTTGCGTAATATCACCCGTAATAATGGATTTCGGATATAAACTAAATGCTTTGATAATGTAAAACTAGCGCCAAGAGAGGCTTTAACTTCTGGATCAGTCCAACCGGCAATATAATGACTAAATCCTTGCTGTAGCGCATATTCAAGATTAAAAAACCAACTAACATAGTAGAGGTTTAACTCTCTCGCTTTGGGATAAACCATGCCAATATATTTATCTACCAACATATTGTTAACAACAAAACAGATATTATAACCGACTAATTGATCATCATCATAATAAGTAACAATATGCGCATTTATCGTTTTACTCTGTAATAACTGCGTAAAAAAGGGTTTGGTAAGTAAATCAAAATGCACTTCGCTTTGCTGATAGACATTAAGATAAAGTTGATAATACTCATCTAAAACAGCATCGTTAAAAAAAGATTCATCACCACTATGCAAAACCTTGATACTCAGTTTTTCGCGTGAGCGTAGTTTACGTCTGAAATTTTTACGGCGACTATAAGAAAAACGCGATAAAACTTCATCTAAGTTTTTAAAATCAATCGGCACCCAAGCTAATGCCTGACCTTCTACTTCGATAAATCCTTGTTCTTTTAAGGCTGAAATAAATTGTGTTGAATATTGATTATCTTTTTTACTCAATAAAGGAGATGCAGACGGTATATCTTTGATAATCATAAAAGGATATTGCTTCGCATAGGCTTTTTTAAGATTATTCGCCAACTCATTAGCATCAACATCATTAGTCAACAACGCATTTTCAGAAACCGTCGATCCCACAAAACAAGTTTTGGGTTGTAACCAGTGACGCCATTTTTTTGAAAACGGTAATTTCTCGATTTTATTTTTAAAATTGTCATCAGCAGTAGTGAGTAAATCGAACTTAGCAGAAAAAACAGGCACACCATCTTCACTCAACCAAGCTGAAAAATCTTGTGGTGGATGAGTTAAAAAATTGTCGATTAATTCATCCGGTTCTAACTGATTGATGTATTTCATAACAATATAACGAGTAATTGATTCAATTCGATAAGAAGCCCCGCCAATAAAATTGACGGGGAATGATTAAAGTTCTTTTTTAGCACGTGTAATAAGTTGATCGAGTAATTCAATACCTTGATCAATCTCTTGACGAGAAATATGTAACGATGGAGCAAAAGTAATGACATTTTTGTAATAACCACCAATATCAAGTACTAAGCCCATTTTTTTACCATTCCAATCAAGATCACCTGACATACCAATATCAACCATCTTATCAACTAAAGCTTTATTGGCAGTAAAGCCATCTTCAGTACAAATTTCAGCACGAAGCGCTAAACCTAGGCCGTCAACTTCACCGATTTCTTTATGTTTCTTCTCAAGTGTTTTTAAACCTTCAAGGAAGTATGCGCCACTTTCCATTACCATTTTTTCGTAATCCGTTTCAGAAGTCATTTTTAACACTTCAAGACCAACTGCTGTACCTAATGGGTTAGAAGCAAATGTGGAATGGGTTGAACCAACAGGGAATACTTGTGGATTAATTAACTCTTCACGTGCCCATAAACCACCCAGTGGGTTAAGACCATTAGTTAATGCTTTAGCAAACACCACAACATCAGGTTTAACATCAAAGTGTTCAATAGACCAAAGTTTACCCGTACGATAAAAGCCCATTTGGATTTCATCAACGACTAATAAAATACCATACTGATCTAAAACTTTCTTAAGACCTTTAAAGTAATTACGCGGCGGTACAATATAACCACCAGTTGCCTGTAAAGGCTCAGCATAAAATGCGGCATATTCTGCTTGCCCCACTTTTGGATCCCAAACACCGTGGTATTCGGTTTCAAATAAACGCGCAAATTCAGCAACTAAATGTTCACCATACTCTTCTGCTGTCATGCCTTTAGGGCGACGGAATGGATAAGGGAATGGAACAAACATGGCACGATCACCAAAATGACCATAGCGACGACGATAACGGTAACTTGATGTAATTGATGAAGCACCTAAAGTACGTCCATGATATCCACCTTGGAAAGCAAACATTAATGATTTACCACCCGAGGCATTACGAACTAATTTTAATGAGTCTTCAATACATTGTGAACCACCTACATTGAAATGCACTCGACCTTCGTAGCCAAAGCGTTTTTCCATACCTTGAGCAATGGTTTTAGCTAATTCAATTTTAGTTGGGTGCAAATATTGGCTAGCACATTGTGGTAAGGTATCAATTTGTTTTTTTAGAACGTTGTTTAGGCGTTCATTAGCATAACCAAAGTTACATGCTGAATACCACATTTGTAGATCTAAGAAAGCTTTGCCTTCTTTGTCGTACATGTAGCTACCTTCACAACCATCAAAGATTTTTGGCGGTTCAACGTAATGAACAGTATCACCAAAAGAACAATATTTTGCTTCATCTGCTAACAAAGTCGCATCATCAGGGCGACTATTAATCATCTCTAAAGTTGGTTTACTCATAATTTATCTCACTAATCCATATTCAAACACGATAAAATGTGGCATTATTATTAAAGAAAATGGATTGTAACAATGTACGATTAGTGTATAGATTTTGTGACGATAACCCCGAGAGGCAAAATTATTGCAATAATTGTCTTGAGTCATATTGCGAGAAGTGGGTATCAGAATGAAAAATTTAAGCTGCATAATTTCAATCTTATCAATGTTTCCTTTAGGCTATACTCAAATTGCATCAGCCGATCCCACATCATTAGGTATCGGCTTAGGCTGGTCTAATTCCCCCTATAAGAGTTATCGCTCAAGCTTCTATCCTATTCCTCATATTGATTATGATAATGGTTCCTTTTTTATTGATGATCTATCTACCGGTATTTACGCATTAAACGACGATAATCAAAGTCTATCATTTGGTGCTCGCTATCTTGCTAATGAATTTAAACCTCATGATGCTAACAATCACATGCTAAAAAAACTTAACAGCCGTCACTCTACTTTATTGGCAGAAGTAAATTACGATATCATTACTGATTGGGGGATTTTTTCAAGCAGTATTGGCGCTGACGTTCTTGGTAAAAGTCACAGTATCTTAGTGAATACTGACTATACCGTGCCTTACATACAAGGTAATTTAATTGTTGCGCCCACGATTGGTATTAATTGGGCTAATAGTAAACATAATGCCTATTATTATGGCGTTTCTCATAAAGAGTCTTCACGTTCAGGTTTGCGTTATTTTAATTCAAATAGTTCTGTTACGCCTTACTTTGAAATTGGTGCACAATATTCTTTAACCGATAATATTGCTACTTTCGGTGGCATTCATATTGATGAACTGACAGGCGATGTAACTAACAGCCCAATGATTGATAATAATGTAACAGCCTCAATTTATGCAGGTGTATCTTATAATTTTTAATTCATAAACATCGATACTGACAATGAAAAGATAACGACTTGTTACGCACTATCAGTTAGTATCAGTTTAAACAAAATAAAATCTTCATCACAAAATTCAGGAAATAGAAAAGTATGCTTTGGTTTAAAAATGCCATAATTTATCAACTTAATAGTGACACGCTACTTAATAAAGATGCGATAGAAAAAGCCTTAAAGTCTCACCCTTTTACCCCCTGCGGTAATTTAGATACCACAAAGATGGGATGGGTTTCGCCTTATCATGATAATAATCAAGATGATTTGCTTGTCGATATGCAAGGGCATTTATTATTACGTATCAAAAAAGAAACTAAAATATTACCAGCTCCCGTCATCAAACAAGCGCTATTAGAAAAAATTGATAAACAAGAGCAAGCACTAAGTAGAAAGCTCAGTAAAAATGAAAAAGCCACTTTAAAAGACGAAGTTATGATTGATTTGATGCCAAGAGCATTTAGTAAATATAATCACTATTGGCTATGGATCGATACGCACAATAAACGCATTATTGTTGATTGTAGTAGCTTTAAACAAGCTGAAGATATTTTAGCAATTTTACGCAAAGAGCTTGGTTCACTAGCATTAACGCCATTGTCTATTGACAAACCACTTGAACAAATCATGACCACATGGGTTAAAGAAAATCTGAATTTTCCACCATTTGTATTAGGTGATCAAGCCGAACTTAAAGATCCTCTTGAAGGTAATGGGATTATTAGTTGTAAAAATCAAGATATCACTAGTGATGAAATGCGCATCCATTTTGATTCAGGAAAATGGATAACTAAGATTAAAATTATTGATGAAAGAGGCATAAGCTTTATCATTAATAGCGATTTAACATTTAAACGAATTAAATTTGATGCTATTATTTTAGACGAAAATGAAGATATAGGATCAGATGAATTTGATAAAAAACTGGAAGCAGACTTTTTTATTATGGCTAATACCTTAGCCAATACAATTAATGACTTTTACCTGACAATTAACAAAATTATTTGATAAAACTATTTAAAAATTTTCATATCATGATGGCAATAAATATAGCTTTGCCTATTATCTATGCTATACTAGCGTTAGATTATGTGTAGCATAATTATATAAAAATAAGTAATTGTTCTTTTTATTTGAAGTAAATTTTAAGCAACAAAAAACTAAACATCGTCTATAACAACATATAAGTTGAGGCAATAAAATGAAAAAAACAACTCTAGCTCTAGCAATCGCAGTTGCAAGTTTAACAGCTACTGCAGCTAACGCAGCATACGAAGACAACACTTTTTATACAGGTGCTAAATTAGGTTGGTCAGAGCTTTATCGATTAGATGCAAATAAAGTTCGTATTTCAGATCGCTTTGGCATCAGCACTTCAGATCGTAGCAATGTTGCTGGCGGTGCTTTCCTTGGTTTCCAAGCAAACCCTTATTTAGCTTTTGAATTAGGTTACGACTGGTTAGGTTCAGCTAAATATAAAAGATCTTACCGTTCTGCTGGAAAAAGCTATGACGTCGGTCATAGTAAACTTTCTGCTCAAGGTGTATCTTTAACAGGTAAATTAAGCTACCCAATCGTTGACGGTTTAGATATCTATGGCCGTGCAGGTGGTATGGTCACTATTTCTAAATGGAAAAACGGTGGATTGGTTAAAAAATATGACGCACTTAACCATGGTACAAAAACAGATCTATCTCCAGTTTACGCATTAGGTGTTGATTATCGTTTCGCTGAAGACTTCTCTACTCGTTTAGAATACCAATATGTTCAACATATTCACACTAAGACTGACGCATCTCCAGATGCTGGCACTGTAAGCTTAGGTATTACTTACCGTTTAGGTGCACCAGCTGTTCCTGCACCAGTTGAATTAAAAACTGAAGTAAACCGTTATGTGTTAAATGAAGATGTACTATTTGCTTATGCAAAAGCTGACTTAAAAGCTGAAGGTCGTCAAGCATTAGACAACTTACTTACAAATCTAGTTAAGATCAAACCAACTGAAAGTGCTATCGTAGTAATTGGTCATACTGACCGTATTGGTTCAGTTAGCTACAACCAAAAACTATCAGAACAACGCGCTAATTCAGTAATGAAATACTTAGTTGCCAATGGCGTGCCTTCTCACGTTATCAGTGCACGAGGTATGGGTAAATCTCAACCAGTTACTGGCACTAAATGTAATGCACTTCGTGGTGCTAGCTTAAAAGCTTGTTTAGCTCCAGATCGCCGTGTTGAAATTGAAGTTAAAGCACTTAATGAAAGAGAAGTTGAAGTAATTAAATCAACAAAATAATCTTTGTTTCTTAACTTATTGATTAAAACCCAGTTAAAAACTGGGTTTTTTTATCTATCTTTTTTGTTAACAACTAAATTATATATCACCTTAGAACTACAAATTATCCACAAAAAAGATTATAATGCTTTACGATATTGTTAGTAAGAAAAGTTGAAGGAGTTGCCGTGCCTACCGCTATTTGGCAAGATTGCCTTTCGCAATTACAAGAAGAAATCCCTACAACGGAATTCAATTTATGGATTCGCCCGTTGCAAGCGGAAATGGTCGATAATAAACTCTATATTTATGCGCCAAATAGGTTTGTCCTAGATTGGGTAAAAAATAAATATTTACCCACCATTAGCCAATTATTAAATAAACTTTTTAATGATGATTCTCTAAAATTATTTCTTGAAGTTGGCTCAACCATATCCACTGATAAAAAAGCCCAAAGTAGCCAACGTAAAGCAGATGTTGTGCCTGCTTGGAAAACAACAAAGGAAACAAAGAATAATCATGTCTACCATTCAGGTATAAACCATAAACATACTTTCGATAGCTTTGTTGAAGGTAAATCAAACCAGCTTGCAGTGGCCGCGGCCAAACAAGTCGCTGAAAATCCAGGCAAAGCTTATAACCCTTTGTTTTTATATGGTTCTACCGGTTTAGGTAAAACACACTTATTACATGCAGTGGGTAATCAAATAATGGTAGAAAAAAACAATGCCAAAGTTGTCTATATGCATTCTGAACGATTTGTGCAAGATATGGTCAAAGCATTGCAAAATAATGCGATTGAAGAGTTTAAAAATTATTATCGCTCAGTCGATGCATTACTTATTGATGATATCCAATTTTTTGCAAATAAAGAGCGATCTCAAGAAGAATTTTTTCACACGTTTAACTCTTTATTAGAAGGCAACCAACAAATTATCTTAACCTCTGATCGTTATCCAAAAGAAATTAATGGCGTTGAAGATCGATTAAAATCGCGTTTTGGGTGGGGGCTAACCATCGCAATAGAACCGCCTGAGCTTGAAACTCGGGTCGCAATTTTAATGAAAAAAGCAGAAGAAAATAAAATAAAATTGCCCGAAGAAGTTGCTTTTTTTATTGCTAAACGATTACGTTCCAATGTTCGTGAGTTAGAAGGGGCACTTAACCGAGTCATCGCTAATGCTAATTTTACGGGGAAAGCTATTACCATTGATTTTGTTAAAGATGCCTTAAAAGATTTGCTAGCTTTACAAGAAAAATTGGTTACTATTGAAAATATACAAAAGACGGTTGCCGAATATTATAAAATTAAAGTATCAGATTTACTTTCTAAACGCCGTTCTCGTTCTGTTGCAAGACCAAGGCAGGTCGCTATGGCGCTTGCAAAAGAGCTTACTAATAAAAGCCTGCCTGAAATCGGTGATGGCTTTGGTGGCAGAGATCACACAACGGTATTGCATGCATGTAGAAAGATTGCAGAATTAAAAGAAGAAAGTAATAATATAAAAGAAGATTACTCCAATTTAATTCGAACTTTATCAACTTAACAAAGAATCAATACTATGAAATTTATTATCGATCGTGAAAAACTGATTAAACCATTGCAGCTTGTCAGTGCACCTTTGAGTAGTCGCCCAACACTACCAATTTTGGGAAATTTATTATTGCAAGTAAGTGATAACACACTATCAATGACTGGGACAGATCTTGAAATAGAGATGATATCTCATTTACCATTGATTGAGGCAAGCGAACCAGGTGCAACAACTGTGCCGGCTAGAAAGTTTCTTGATATCTGCCGAAACTTACCCAATGATGCTCAAATTTCGATAAGCGTTGATGATAACCGATTGGTGATTCAATCTGGTCGTAGCAAGTTCTCTTTATCTACTTTACCTGCTAGCGATTTTCCTAATTTAGAAAACTGGCAAAGTGATATTGATCTTTCTGTTCCACAAAAAACCATAAAACGGCTAATTGATGCTGTTCAATTTTCTATGGCTAACCAAGATGTAAGATATTACTTAAATGGTATGTTATTTGAAATTGAAGATGGATTATTAAAATCAGTTGCAACAGATGGTCATCGACTAGCCGTATGTGCCCAGCCAATTGAACAGAATATTAAAACGGCTTACTCTGTCATTTTACCAAGAAAAGGGGTACTTGAACTTGCCAAACTGGTAAGTGATAACGACGAATTAATCACGATACAAATTGGTAATAATAATTTTCGTGTTAACCTTGGTGACTTCACTTTCACATCAAAACTGATTGATGGAAGATTCCCCGATTACAAACGCGTATTACCACGCAATCCCGATAAACCACTCGAAGTATCCTGTGATGAACTTAGAAACGCCTTATCACGTGTTGCGATCTTATCTAATGAAAAATTCCGTGGAATTAGGCTTCATGTCCATAACAATCAAATAAAAATTACGGCCAATAACCCCGAACAAGAAGAAGCAGAAGAAGTCATTGACGTCAAATATGCATCATCAGAGCTTGAAATTGGCTTTAATGTAACCTATTTACTTGATATATTAAATACATTGAAATGTGATAGCGTACAACTGTTATTAACTGATGCAACATCCAGTGTACAAATTGAAGATATTAATAATCAATCCGCCACTTATGTTGTTATGCCAATGCGCTTATAATCAACCCCATCTAACCTTCCGGCTTCGGCCGGAATAATATAAGCATATGACTCTTTCAAAAATCCAAGTTCATCATTTCCGTAATATTGATTATGCGCAACTGTCTTTATCACCGCACTTTAACTTTATTGTTGGTGATAATGGAAGTGGGAAAACTAGCTTGCTTGAAGCTATTTACATGCTTGGCCACGGGCGTGCATTTAGACATACACAATCCAATCGAATTATCCAACACGAACAACCTGAACTTGTATTATTTAGTGAAATAAAAAATACCAACCAACAGGTTCATTCAATTGGTCTTGCAAAATCACGTAATAGCAATAATAAAATTAAAATAGATGGTGATGAGGGCTTTCGATTAACTGATTTAGCCAAATTATTACCCATTCAATTAATCACACCAGAAGGATTTGATTTATTGACAGGGGGCCCCAAATATCGTCGTGCATTTATTGATTGGGGATGCTTCCATCATTACCCTGAATTTGTTTATTTATGGAACAATTTAAAACGGCTATTTAAACAGCGAAATGCATTATTAAAGCAATCCCAGAATTATAATCAATTATTACATTGGGATAAACAAATCGTACCCATTGCTGAAAAGATTAGCAACATTAGGGCAAATTATTCGCAACAAATTTTTCCTGAAATCATTCAAACTTGCCTGGATTTTTTACCTGAATATCACCTTAGTTGCCACTATTATCAAGGTTGGGAACATGACACTGATTATGCTGAAATATTAAACAAACACTACGAGCGAGACAAGCTGCTTAACTATACATCAGTTGGGCCACATAAAGCTGATATTCGGTTACGTGTCAGCAATATTCCTGTTGAAGACTTATTATCCCGCGGTCAATTAAAGTTATTAATGTGCGCTTTACGTTTAGCTCAAGGTGAATATTATTCAAAGCAAAATACTCAAGCTTGTGTTTACCTAATTGATGATTTTGCCTCTGAATTAGATAACCACAAACGAGAGTTATTAGCCAAACGGTTAAAATTAGCCAATTCACAAGTATTTATTACCGCAGTTAACCAAGAACAAATTACCCATATGATCGATGAAAATGATAAGATTTTTTACATAAAATCTGGTATAATTTCGTAAATTTATAGAATGATATAAACAATCAATTAAGTCGAGAAATCCATGTCTAATTCTTATGATTCTTCTAGCATTAAAGTACTCAAAGGACTTGATGCTGTTCGTAAACGTCCAGGTATGTATATTGGTGATACTGATGATGGCACAGGACTTCACCATATGGTTTTTGAAGTGGTAGACAATGCCATTGATGAAGCATTAGCGGGTTATTGTCGCCATATTGAAGTCACTATCCATCCTGATAACTCCGTTTCTGTGCGTGACGATGGTCGTGGCATTCCAACTGGCATCCATGAGGAAGAAGGCGTTTCAGCGGCTGAAGTTATCATGACTGTATTACATGCTGGTGGTAAATTCGATGACAACTCATATAAAGTCTCTGGTGGCTTGCATGGCGTTGGCGTTTCAGTGGTTAACGCTTTATCAGATAAATTAGAATTAGTTATTTATCGTGAAGGAAAAATTCACCAACAAATTTATCAATTAGGCGTACCACAAGCCCCTCTTAAAGTTATTGGCGAAACAACTGAGTCAGGAACCTATGTCCGTTTCTGGCCAAGCCCTGAAACATTTACTAATATTGAATTTGTTTATGAAATATTAGCGAAACGACTACGTGAGTTATCGTTCTTAAACTCAGGTGTATCAATAAGATTACTTGATGAGCGAACAGGCAAAAGTGAGCATTATCATTATGAAGGTGGTATTCAAGCTTTTGTTGAATACTTAAATAAAAATAAAAACCCTATTCATCCGAAAATATTCTATTTTAGTACTGAAAAAGATAACATTGGTGTCGAAATTGCATTGCAATGGAACGACGGCTATCAAGAAAATATCTACTGTTTTACTAATAATATTCCTCAACGAGATGGGGGAACGCATTTAGCTGGTTTCCGTGGAGCAATGACTCGCACATTAAATAACTATATGGAAAACGAAGGATATAGTAAAAAAGCCAAAATCAGTGCAACGGGCGATGATGCGCGCGAAGGGTTAATTGCCGTAGTCTCAGTCAAAGTGCCAGATCCTAAATTTTCCTCACAAACCAAAGATAAATTAGTGTCATCAGAAGTTAAATCTGCGGTTGAATCAGTAATGGGCGAAAAATTAGCAGAATATCTACTTGAAAACCCAAGTGATGCCAAAATTGTAGTTGGGAAAATCATTGACGCCGCAAGAGCCCGTGAAGCAGCCCGTAAAGCTCGAGAAATGACCCGTCGTAAAGGCGCTTTAGACTTAGGCGGATTACCCGGTAAACTTGCTGATTGCCAAGAAAAAGATCCTGCCTTATCTGAGCTTTACTTAGTGGAAGGGGACTCTGCGGGTGGTTCGGCAAAACAAGGTCGTAACCGTAAAAACCAAGCGATATTACCACTTAAAGGTAAGATTTTAAACGTAGAAAAAGCCCGTTTTGATAAAATGCTTTCTTCGCAAGAAGTGGGAACATTAATTACCGCTCTCGGTTGTGGAATTGGTCGTGATGAATATAACCCAGATAAAATGCGTTACCATAGTGTTATTATCATGACCGATGCCGATGTCGATGGATCACATATTCGTACATTATTATTAACGTTCTTTTATCGTCAAATGCCTGAAATTATTGAGCGTGGTTATGTCTATATTGCTCAACCACCACTATATAAGGTCAAAAAAGGGAAGCAAGAACAATATATTAAAGATGATGAAGCAATGACACAATTTCAAATCGCTTTAGCTCTTGAAGACGCATCATTGCACGTCAACGATCATGCACCAGCGCTTGCCGGCGAAGCTCTCGAAAGGCTAATTGCTGAATATCAAAAAGTCGAAAAACTCATTACCAAGATGGAACGCCGCTATCCAAAAGCGCTACTATCTGAATTAGTGTATCATGAGGTATTAGACGAAAATATTTTACAAAATCAACAAATGGCAGAAAATTGGGCAAAAACTATTGTTGAAAAATTATCCAACAAGGAGCAACATGGTAGTAGCTACCTTTATTCAACTGAATATAATGAAAAAACACAACTACATGTGCCAATTATTAAAATCAGAACCCATGGTGTAGATACTCATTACCCTTTAGATCAAGTCTTCATTCATAGCAATGAGTACCGTAATATTTGCCACCTTGGAGCACAATTGAAAGATCTACTTGAAAGTGGCGCATTTATTCAACGAGGTGAACGAAAACAGCCAGTTGAATCCTTCGAAGAAGCGGTTGAGTGGTTAATTAAAGAGTCTCGCCGAGGCTTAACAATTCAGCGATATAAAGGCCTTGGAGAAATGAATCCAGAACAGTTATGGGAAACCACAATGGATCCAACCAGTCGCCGCATGTTACAAGTCACCATAAAAGATGCTATTGAAGCAGATCAATTGTTTACAACTCTCATGGGTGATGAAGTCGAACCTCGTCGATTATTTATTGAAGAAAATGCTCTTAAAGCAGCCAATTTAGATTTTTAAAGGTCACGCTATTTTAATATACAACATAAAAGACTAGGCACCCAACCTAGTCTTTTATTGATTAAAACAAGAGAAATAACAAATTGAATTAACAAGTTATAAAGAAAAACAGAATCTTGTTAAAAATTTTTAATTAGGTATGCGTTTCAGTATAGAATTCTTTTTGATCCTTTTAGCTTTATATTGAAACGACGCTTATTGTTGTTGATTAACATTAATAATAAGCACGTTATTCTTCAATATTATCATTGCGTTTTTCTCCATTTTAAGTTGAGGCAACTTCTTTAATGCTTAGCCTTAATTAGCTGATAATCCTGCTTGTCAAGCTAATTATCATCACGGATAGATACACAACCCATTGTTGTGACTGTAAGGATAACTTCCATCAGCAGCACCAGAAGTTGAATCGATACGAAATCTCCATCCTCCATAGGGATCACTCGTCCAGAACCAAGCATTTGCAATACCAGCACCTTTATAATGGGTTATATCCCCCCACTCAGAGAAAAATCCAGCACCGATTTGACGCTGATAATGATGGCCACTTGATGCTGGCGTGGCACCAACTAAACTTCGGCAGTAAATAGTTTCGTTTGCTCCTGAGCAGACCGCATTAGTAAGATCTTTTGCTTGTGGAAGACGATAACCTAAACTAGCACACCAATTTTCAGTTTCGATGTTGGTTGCTGACCTTTCACCACGGCTGACAAACCACTTCTGTAACACAAACCCATATTTTATCACTGCTGCACCGCTACTATCATAACCAACTAACTCAAAAGTTTTTGGTAAGGCTGGTGTGTAAATTCGAGCTGGGTTTGCCTCCTTTATTTGATCATCAGTTGCCACAGGACCTGTTAGCAGAACTCGCACACGGGTGCCATTCGCATTGGGTGTCATAATAGCCGTTATTCCCTCATCGGTAATGGAAGGCCAAGTCAATTGGGTACCTTCCGATATATCTAAATCAAAATATAGGCCATTTGCGCCCGTGGTTGGGAAGTTAAGGTTATATGATGTCGGTATTATAGATTGAGGAAGAAAGCCCCTGTTTGGCTGCCAAATATTAGCTGGACCAGCAAATTTCCACCCATTAAAGCCTGGTTCATTATTTCCGCCAAGCCTCAAATTAGGCTTAGCATAAAGAACGGCTGGTGATGATTTTGGAATGATGTAGTAAGTCACTGTGCCAGCGTTAAAAGTACTACGATTAGGTACACCATACTGGGTACTTAAACTACTATTTGTATTACTTAACACTACTTTATAAGGCGCTCTAGCAATATCTAAAGTATCAGCGCGACCAACTACCTGATTATTTTTATCTGTAATATTAACGGTTAAGCTACCCATAGCCGTTACGCCATTAACCTCCTGCCCATCACCATCATCATCACCCCAATAATAATAAGGCGCATCAATAAGTGCTTTTAACTCTATCGTATCAGTTGTTGATGGTACTAACATGTCAACATCAGCAAAAGTCTCTCCAACACGAGGAAGTACGATTGGGTTTGTTGCTGAAGTATTAGTAATTGGAGTAATGGTAGTGCCATCTGATAAGGTAATAGCTAATAAATCTTCTGTATTTATCACTTTTGTTTTACCGTTATTAAACGTTAAATAAGGCGCACTACCTTGAATCATGTTTGTTGTGGTAGCTGATAATGCCTGAGAATCGAACGAAAACGGCAATAGCAATAACAGGGATAATGTTATAGGGAATTTTACTAATATTAATGAAGTGAACGAGAAAACCTGTCTACAATAGTGATTTAATAGATTTAAAACATAAAGCTGCTGCGTTCTATCGCGGTAATGCACAAAATACTCCTTTCCTCAATTACTTATCTGTTTTATTTAACTCTGTTATAACTTTTTGCTAGTAAAATAAGTTAAATTAATTTGTTATCACCTGAATTATAACGTTTGAAAAAAAATTGACCACTTTTGCGATTAAAATATTTGTAAGGATTTGTTAAGAATGGTTCCGCATAAAAAATTAAATGACTAATGAACAAATAGTATTAGCCAATATTTATGCTTTTTGAATAATTTGGAACAAACACGAAGTGTACCGAATGAATAGCTGACAAAACTAAATATTAAACGCTAAATCAAGTTGTGAAAATTTTTACTTAGATCTTGTGATAACGCTTAATAATTTATAAATAAAAAATAGATGATAGCATAATTATCAATAATCTATATCAATAAATTAGCTAATAAATCCACTATTTTTTGTGTTTTTTTATTGACATACTGGTCTATTAATTTTCAAATTTGAAACCGCTTTATTCATCTGTTTGATCATATCTTTTGGACTTTGAGCAATGTAAACTTTGCCACCAGTGGCATTAGCAATACAGTCTATTTTGTGTTCACCGGCAATATCAACGATATTAATTTTTAACCTAGGCTTTTGCGTAGCAATATAATTCGCTAAGGTGCAAATGTTATTTTTTGTACAATTATCTTCGCCGTCACTAATAATAAGTATATAGTCATCACGTTTTACACCATCTAGCATTTTGCTGGCTTTTTCTAGCCCGTTATATAAAGGTGTCCCTCCCCCTCCTGCTGCAGTTGGTGTTAATTTTTTAATTTTACGCTTTAGTGTTCCTCGGTTAGCATAATTATAAAATGGCGAAACATATGCTGCTGGGCAATTTGTTAGTGTCACAAGCGAGATATCAATGTTCGGTTGTATCTTATCAATGCTTGATGTAGCCACACTCTTACTACTTGATAAACGAGTTGGTAAGCGCGTCATTCGCTTTTCGTATTGGATTCTTTCCTGCTCGGACATATTCCTATAACCATAAGTCAAATATTGAAAATATTGCTCCACTTCTGATGGCGATTCATTCAATGTCACCGTCATGGATAATGAATTATCAAACACAATTGCCATTTTAGATGGATTAGGATCTTTATTCATCTCTTCTTTGGTTATACAGTTAGGTGGATTTTTTACCTTTGGTGCTGGCTCAGGTACAGGCACTGTCTCTGGTTTAGGCTCAGATGTTACAATTGGCGCAGGTTCTGATGTCGGCAAAAGATCTTGTGGTTCAACAACTGGCTCTGTTTTAGGTTCTACTTGTTTTGTTTCAACAGATGATGAAATAACTGGCGCTGGCTGCTGAGGGGCAACTGCTTTTTCTTTATCAAATGGGTAAAATAAATACCAAAGGAAACTAGACAAACCAAGCAGTAATAAAGCTAAAAGTAAAAAATGCCACCAACGCCAAAATGGTTTAGGCACAATAACAGGAGCCGGTGCGGGCATAACAGGCTCTTCAAAGGCATTAATAATAACAGGATCTTCATTTATAACATAAATCTGATTACCTAAACTCTTAATTCTTGGAAGCCAAAACGAAATTAAACACTGATCTTCATCGCTTAAGATCATCAATTTAACAGCTTGTTCAATATCATTAATACGTGTTTGTAATGTCTTAGCTATTTGATTTTTATGTGATTCATTAGCAATACTATCAAGTAAAACAGGTTGACCTTCAAGATTAGTATACCAGCCAATATATTTATTGTTATCAATTAACTTTGGTGTTGCTAAAATTGAAAACGTACGATCAGTTAAATGTGACTTTAGTAATAGTAGTAAGGATTTATATTGGTTTAGTAGAGAAATCTTCTCTGAATTATTATGTTCAAAGACAGTTCTAGTTATTCGTTGCATTACTAATTTAATCCCTTACATTTTACCTTTACACTAAAGCTACATTAATTTTAAAACATGCTCATAAGCAGAAATACAATTAATGCTATATGCATTTATATAATATTATTTCAACATAATTATTCACATAGCGGTTTGCTAATATTCATACTTGAAACAGCATTGTTCATTTGTTCAACTATTTGTTTTGGGCTTTGAGCTACATAAACTTTACCACCAGTTTGCTCTGCCACACAATCAATTTTATGTTGCCCAGCAATATCCACAATATTTATCTTTAAACGTGGCTGTTGGGTAGCGATTTTGCTCGCTAACGAACAAATATTAGCCTTGGTACAATTGTCTTGACCATCACTAATAACTAATATGTAATCATCACGGTTTACGCCATCAAGCATTTTGCTGGCTTGTTTTATCCCACTATATAATGGTGTTGCGCTGTTATCATCCAGTGGTTTTAACTTGTTGATTTTATTCTTTAAGTTACTTCTATTATCATAACTATAAAACGGTGTAGTTTGTGCTACAGGGCAAGCTGAGAGTGTAACTAATGCTATATTAACGTTTGCTTGAATTTTATCAATGCTTGCTAATGCAACTTCTTTGCTACTTGATAACCGATTAGGCAGGCGTGTCATGCGTTTTTCATAGGCATCAGCGTCTTCTAGCGACATTGAATAGAAATCAGTGTTCAAATATTTATTAATAGAATCTTGAGATTCCATCAACGTCAATGACATTGATGCTGAATTGTCAAATATCATAACCATTTTAGGTGCATCACTGTTACTGACAATCTCTTCACGAGCAACACAATTTTTAGGTGCAATGGCCGTTGGCTCTGATGTCGATTTTACAACGGGTTCAACTTCTTCTTTGCGGGGTTCCACAATAGGTTCTGGTTTCTTTTCTTCTACTGGTTGAGTAATGGCTGGCTCAGCAACTTGAGCCACAGGCTTTTGTTTTCCATATGGGCAAAATAAATACCAAAGGAGCCCAAACAAACCAAGCAATAATAAAGCTAAAAGTAAAAAATGCCACCAGCGCCAGAATGTTTTTGGTGGAATAATAGGAGGTGGCGCGGGAGGCAAAATCGGATCTTCAAAGCTATTAATGATAACGGGTTCATCATTAATAACATAAATAGGGTTACCTAAGCTTTTAATTCTAGGCAACCATGATGAAATAAATCCCTGCTGCTCAGCAGTTATTGGCATTGACTTAACTGCTGACTCGATATCGTTAATACGATCTTGCAATGTTTTTTCTATCTTACTTTTTTGTGATTGATTACAAATCTCACTCAATAAAGCAGGTTGCCCTTCTAAAAGCGTATACCAACCAATATACTGATTATCGTTAATCAATCTTGGTGTTGCTAAAATCGAGAAAGCACGCTCTGTTAAATGCGGTTTTAGCAGTGTTAACAAAGAGTTATATTGATCTAATAAAGACATCTTTTCGGAGTCATGGTGTTCAAAAGCTATCCGAGTTATTCGCTGCATTATTAATTTAATCCCTTATAGTTCAATTTTAGACTAAAACTGTACTCATTTTGAAACATGCCCATAAACAGAAATACAAATGATGCTAGATACATTTATATAGCATCATTTGAAAATAATTATTCACATAGTGGTTTGCTAATATTCATACTTGAAACGGCGCTATTCATTTGTGCAACTATCTGTGCTGGACTTTGAGCTACATAGACTTTACCGCCAGTTTTATTAGCTACACAATCAATTTTATGCTTCCCAGCAATATCCACAATATTTATCTTTAAACGCGGCTGTTGAGTGGCTATTTTGCTCGCTAACGAACAAATATTAGCTTTGGCACAATTGTCTTGACCATCACTAATAACTAATATGTAATCATCACGGTTTACACCATCAAGCATTTTGCTGGCTTGTTTTATGCCACTATATAATGGCGTTGCACTGTTATTATCTAGTGGTTTTAACCTGTTAATTTTATTTTTTAACTTACTTCTATTGTCATAACTATAAAACGGTGTAGTTTGTGCTACAGGACAAGATGAGAGTGTGACTAATGCAATATCAACGTTTGCTTGTATTTTATCAATGCTTGCTAATGCTACTTTTTTACTACTTGATAACCGATTAGGCAGGCGTGTCATGCGTTTTATATAAGCCTCAGCTTCTTCTGGCGACATTAAATCTTCTGTATTCAAGAATTTATTAATAGCTGCTTGAGACTCCATCAATGTAAACATCATTGATGCTGAATTATCAAATATCATAACCATTTTAGGTGCGTCACTGTTACTGACAATCTCTTCACGGGCGATACAGCTCTTAGGTGCAACGACCATTGGCTTTGAAGTTGGCTCTGAAGTTGGCTCTGATGTCGATTTTACAACTGGTTCAACTTCTTCTTTGCGGGGTTCCACAACAGGTTCTGGTTTCTTTTCTTCTACTGGTTGAGTAATGGCTAGTTCAGCAACTTGAGCCACAGGCTTTTGTTTTTCATATGGGCAAAATAAATACCAAAGGAGCCCAAACAGACCAAGCAATAATAAAGCTAAAAGTAAAAAATGCCACCAGCGCCAGAATGTTTTTGGTGGAATAATAGGAGGTGGCGCGGGAGGCAAAATCGGATCTTCAAAGTTATTAATGATAACGGGTTCGTCATTAATAACATAAATAGGGTTACCTAAGCTTTTAATTCTAGGTAACCATGATGAAATAAATCCTTGCTGCTCAGCAGTTATTGGCATTGACTTAACCACTGCTTCGATATCGTTAATACGATCTTGCAATGTTTTTTCTATCTTACTTTTCTGTGATTGATTACAAATATCACTCAATAAGACAGCTTGCCCTTCTAAAAGGGTATACCAACCAATATATTGATTATCGTTAATCAATCTCGGTATAGCTAAAATTGAAAAAGTACGCTCGGTTAAATGTGGCTCTAGCAGCGCTAGCAAAGAATTATATTGATCTAATAAAGACATCTTTTCGGAATTATTATGATCACACATAAACCTTGCTATTCGCTGCATTGCGTAACTGTTTCCTTTTATTTCTTATACTGTTATAAAAAAGCGATTAAACAAAAATTTATATATTTAATGCCTTTTGCAACTGTTGAAGTTTTTTGTTTAACGTTTCTAACTCAACTTGCTTTTCAATTTGTGAATTATTTGAATTGTTAGCTTTTTTTAGTTGCTGTTCAATGTCTTTAACTTGAGCTTGTAGATCATCACGACCTTTAGCCTTTTGTTTAACTTCGTTTGTTAATTTAGTTAAATCATTTTTCAATTTTTGTTGTTGCGCTTGTTTTTGTTTAACACTTAATGAGGTATCGTTTTTCTGTTTTTCAATTGTCGCATAGATTTCTTTAAACTGCTGATTCGCTCTTACTTCATTTTCCAGAGTTTGCTTTTTCTGATCGATCCGAGCTTGGTAATTTCCTGAATAATTACAGCTAATTTTATCCATAATACCAATGTTAGTATTAGTCGGATCGCACTGTTCGGGAGTTGTTGAGCAACCAGCTAAAAAAATAAGCGGGCTGAGTAATAGAAGATGTGTTTTTTTCATAATTAGCTAACCTTAACTGCTGAACGTTGTTGTGTAACAAGATTAATTTGATTTTCAAGTACTGTAATTTGTTTATGTAATTGACTTATTTGTTTATCGAGTTTTGATACATTAACGCCTGATTGTTGTTCTTGAGAAGAGATTAAAACCCAATCATTTTCAACTTTTCTCATGCGTTTTAATTTATCATTTAAATAGGCAATATTAGCATCAATTTGCGTTAAATCATTTTTAGCTTGTCTTTTATTTAACGTATCTTTTTTGATTTGATTATTTAACACTTTAAGAGTCGCTAAATTTTTATCCAACACAGCTTTAGCTGTTTCAGTTACTGCTTGAACTTCGTAAGTATTTTGTTGAATGTCTTGGATGTAAACATCAAGGCGCATTTCGGCATTAGCATATTCAGCTCGTTTACTGTCAAGATAATAGTTAGCGCCCATCATCACACCACAACCAACCGCAGCAGATGCAATACAAACGCCAGCTTTTCCACCTGCTAACATACAACCAATACCGCCTAAACCCGCGCCAACAGCACAAGACTGCCACGCTGATTTACTAAAAAACTTAGCTGTGTTACTTTTTGTTAAAGCAGGGTCGGCATTTCTAGAGCTGACTCCTCCTCCCCCTTGGCAGCCAGTTAAAATAAGCGATACACACAAAAACAGCGTTACTATAATTTTATTCATCATCTTTTTCCTTTTATTTCATTGCATGTTTGTAGCCAAGCTGATCTCGCAATTTTCCCCGATTCAATATATTGATTAATATGTTTGAAATAGAGTTTTAAATAGTCACTCATATTAGCTTTGCCACTATTTTCTAAAATAAATTGAGTAGAGTTAACTTGATCATTAATAGTAACTTTCTCGTAATTTGACGCAGTATTAACAATAGTATCGGAATAATATTTCAATATAAAGTCCCGAGCATTTTTAGACTCATCAACAACTTGTTTCAAATTATTTAGCTTCACTTTTGAACACATATTGTCATCATCTAAAGTATCGCTTTCTTTTGGATCGCAAACCTCATTAGTCATTGTTCTATATAAATTGTCATTATACTCAAATTTACTGCTTAAATCAGAAACATTCGCACACAAAAATGCACCTAATTGTAATGCTGACTGAATGGATCGATCTCGTTGTTCATCACGAGCTTGGTTAGCACTACGTAACAGTGTATTAAGTTGATTTAATTCTTTTTTCGTTTTCTCGTCTTCCACTTGTTTGGTGATTTTTTCAAGCTCACTAACAACATTAGCATTTTCTGAGCTTTCCGTTTCGCTACCTAATTGGTTCCATTCTTTTTCTAACTCTTTGATTTTATCACTAGAATTCATCACTTCTGTTGTATAAACCAAACGAAACCCAACATCTTTACTCTTATAAGCACCTTTATCATCATAAAAAGGTTTTTCGGTACGAAAAGCACTGGTAGTTGATGATTCAGGTGTCAAATAACTACCACCACGCACTGTCATACCGCCTTGTTGACCATGATAACGATCGAGCTTATTCATTCGAAACGAATCAAACATCATTTCGCTTGCATTACCTAAGATATCAAACAAATCTAGCGGATTAGGTTCAAGCCGTCCAATAAGTTGTAATTTTCCATTAGCTGACTTGGCACCAGAAAACCACGCGTAATTTTCAAGATTACCCGTCATTGGGAACCGTGATTCACGAAATTCTGATTCGGTTACTTTCGAACCACCTCGTGCAGCATATTCCCATTCGGTATTATTCGGTAAACGGACATAACCATTAGGCAAACTAATTGATTTTAGCTTTGACCGATTTTCAATTAACCAACGATTATATTTATTTGTAAAAGCTATAGCATCAAACCAACTAATATCAGTGATAGGAAAAGAGAGGTTCACTTTAGGTATTGGGCAGGTGTCATTCATTACAGATTGATATTGCAATACGGTAATTTCATATTTACCTATCAAATAGTACCGTTCTTTACCTGCATCAGAAAAACTTCCTGCTATATAGTTGGGTGTCGCATATTCAGCAAAACCAAGCTCTTTTTGATTACTTCCTAAAATAACTTTGACATCATCTAACGATTTATTGGTAGGAGTAAATACCTTTTTCATCACTAAACTACCATCACACGGCATGGGTAAAATGACATCATCTTTGGCTGGTTTGGGATTATAAAATTTACTGTCCCAAGGCTCAGCAAAGCTTAATGAGGGAAGTAAGCTTATTGTAGCCAATCCCCAATAAGCCAATCGAATACATTGGGGATAACTATGCTTCACGTAAGCTTTCTGCTGGTTGAATTTTAATAGCACGCCGCCCTCCTATAACCACAACGCCGCTTGATATAAATAAAGTCAGTAAAAAAGCAACGATAAGATGATAAAATTGTAATTGACTCACCACGGATTGTGAAATCAAATTTTTACCTAAAACTAAATTAAAGGCACTATTTCCTAATCCAAAAAGCACACAAGAGATAACAAAAGCTAAACAGCTTAAAATCATTGCTTGATTGATTAAATAAAGCATAATGCTTTTTGAACGAAATCCAAGTAATCGCATAAAGGCAATATCTTTGCGTTTACGTTCAATATTTGATAAAAATGCCCCTGTAAATGACAAAATACACCCTAAAACAGCTGTAATTGCAATGACACTAAAAATAAAATTGAGCACTCGATCGATTGCTTGCATGTTTTCAATCGCGTTAGCTTGTGTACGGGTTTCTATATTTTTTTCTCGTAATTTAAAGGCTAATGGGGCGACATTATCTAGTGAATTGGCATAAATACGGGCTCGCGCAAACGAAGTATGTTTTGGCGGATTTGATTGCCCAGTAGACGTTAAAAAAATATCACTTTGGTAGCCATCATAAAAATCTTCCATGGCAATAAGTAAATCTAAAGAAACAAAAGCAGCTGCTCGACTATAACGACTCTCGGGAATAATATCTACCACATCTAATGTGGTTATGCCTTTTTCCAGTTTTCCATCAAGCTGCCTTGTTATCACCATTTTCACACGACTACCGATAGTTGCTTGCATTTTTTCTGCCGATAATGCGCTTAATATAATTTGATTTTTATTATTAAGCAAAGGCGTAGCTTCTGTTATTGGATCACCTGTAGCCGTAGGAATAATTTCGGCATTATTCACAAAATGACTCGCATCTTTCATTAAATCAGCTTGTGTATTTAATGAGCGTGTTAGAGGGATAACAAAAGCCGTTTCAGGCTGTTTTTTTATCCACTCAAACATTTCACTCGTAAACTGTAAATTACCAACGATTTTGACTTCTAAATTTTGTGGATCATTAAGTAATTGTTCTCTAAGTTGAGAAACCACACCATATTTTAAGCTAAATAACAATAATAATGGCGTAATCACTGAGATCACCGAGGCAATAATACAAAACGAAACTTTTTTGTCATACCATAAGTCAGCTAAAGATAAGCGAGTAACAAGTAACCATTTTAATATTGCTTTAGTCATTTTTTACGCCTTATCTTGTAATGGTAAAAATACTGAGGATTGGGGGGAAGTTAAGTTAGCTGATAAAGTAAATAACCCTTTGCTTGCAATGCGTTGCCAATCGTGCGTTACAATCATCACAGCAATATTGTCTTGCTGAGCTTGCTCAATAATTAAATCAAAAAGTAAACTTGCATTATAGGGATCCAATGCCGAGGTTGGCTCATCGGCAAGTAATAATGCCGGTTTATGAATAATGGAACGAATAAAAGAAGCGCGTTGCCTTTCACCAATAGATAACTGTTTAGGATATTTGTTTAGCAAATGGTCAATTTTAAGTTTTTGCACTAGATAATCAAACCGGCTGTTATCCACTTTTTTTTGTAATAACTTCAATGATAATAAAATGTTATCACGAACTGTCAAAAAAGGTAGTAATCCACCTGTTTGTAACATAAAACCCAAATACTGAGCTCGAATATCAGCCAGTTTATCAAGCTGGTTTTGCTCGATTAGCGTTGCAATGTCGATTGCATAATTATCAACAATCAATTTATAGTGGCCAATTTCATCTGGTTTTAAAATCATTCCTACCATTTCAAGTAATGTGCTTTTGCCTGCACCACTATCGCCCTGAATAACAACAACTTCACCAGCTTTGACGGTTAGCTCTGGCAGGCAAACACTAAAAAAGGATTTACCTGTTGAGCGCAAAATAGATAACTGCTTAATAGTTAACATATGTCTAAGGTAACATTTCTAATGGGATAGGATAAACATTTTCGCGAGGATCGCTGCCTTCGGCTAACGAAATCCAACGATCGACATCGGCATTACATTTTTGATAGTAACGAATTTTACTATTTAAATTACGGATAAATTTTTCTTGCTCAAGCCCGCTCATGCTTTTCCAAGTATCTTGATCAAGCCCTGTCACATCACTTTTATATGGAATGTTATCTAGATATTCACCAAGCAGACCTAAATCAGCAATTTTGGTCACCGAATCTGATTTTAATTTACTTGGATCTTGCCCCATTGCAGCAGCAACAGAGCGAAGCTGGGAAAACATATCATCGGCTGAAATTAACCCATCATTAGCCGCATTAGCAATTTTGCTGACAATATCACTCAAATCACTAAGTTGCGATTTAGTTAATAATATACGAGGCTCGGCTGTTGGAATCGTCGGTTTAACGAAATCTTTATCTGCAATCCACGCTTTAAAAACGGTTGGCGCTTTAGTCCCTTTGGTATCGCCTAAATAAGCTAACTGCATGGCCTTACTGAGTAGCAATGCATCTTTTAACATATCAGAATTATCATCTTTTGCATTAAGTGCATTGCCGACAGAAGCCTCGCCTTTATACGCAAGCTTAACTTGTTCTGATAAGGCTTTTGCCAGCAAGTCAACTTTTTGGCCAAACTGATGTACATCTCCCGCATTAACAGGATAATAAAGCGATTTATGAATGAAATCATTATAAGTTAGATCCGAATATTGCGTTGCAGCAATCTGATGATCTTTTTCACCACTTGGCGTTTTTAAATGTAGTGCGTAAATAGCGACGCCCTTATGCTGAGCTTCAAGTCTTAATTGCGCAGCATCCATTCCTGTACTAGAAAGTTTATCATCACCGGGAATTGCACTAGCATCTGTTATCAAAATCATGTAACGCGCGCCAAAGCTATTCCAATTAATATCATTTAATGCTTGAGCAACCCCAGCATAAGAATCTTCGGCAAAATATGCGGTTGATACAGAAGCTTGTTTAAGCGAAGCGCTTAGCTGTTTAAAATCCTCTTTATCTTTCACTTTATTGGGATCGGCAAAAAGTTTAGAAACAAATTCAAGTTTATCCGAGGCCTTTAAACTCGATCGAAATGAAACCAATCCAAATTTAACTTGATCTTGTAAATTTTCTTTTTCAATGTGCTGATAAACTCGCGTTACCGCTTCTTTAGTTCTTGAAATATAAGGATCCATTGAAATAGTGGAGTCAATAACAAACACAATGGCGGCTTTAAATGGAGCAACTTGATTAGTGCTATCATCAGTAGTTTGGCCATTAGCTGGTTTTGTATTATTTTTTACCAATGAATCCTGTTTACTTACTGATGCTACTTCTAGCACTCGCTCATAAAAACCTTGCCCATTCATAACCTCTTCACCTTGTAAAATAGGTAATAAATAGAAGTTACGTTTAAAATCAACAAACTCTTTAGGCTCTTGAGCAACCACATCTGAAGCTGGCTTATTGGCTTTTAACGTGTCACGAATAGGCTTTAATAAAACCTCTGGCTTATCAGCATCAACAATAGCGGTTAATGCAGCCTTATCTTTGAAAAATAACAAAGGATCACGATCAACAGGGTTTGTAAAAACTAATGTCATTTGCATATTCCAAGCAACTGCACATGAATTATTAATCCAACCTATCGTTTTTCCATAAGAATCAGGCCCAACTTTAAGCCATTGCTGATTATTGTCGTTTTTACGTTCATAAACATAATAGCGTGAAAATGCTGGCACAGATTTGCCGGTAGGATCTGTAATATTATTTTTTAATTCACACGTTGGTGTGCTTAATACACGCTGATATAAGGTTTTTTTACCTTCTTGTTTGAGCGGTTCAGCTGCCGAAGCTATCCAAGGTACACAAGCGAGGCTTAGACCAATAACGAGTTTTGAAATTGCTATTTTTTTCATATCCTTTCCTCACTATTTTTGCAATTCAGCTAAGCGATTTTTGGCTAGGGTATTATCAGGATCATGATTCAAAGATGTTTCATACCAATAAATAGCGGTTTCTTTATCTGCTTTAAAGCAACTATTATTTTCATAAAACTTCTCGTCGTACTCTTTAGCATAAAGTATAGCAATCTTCGCATTTTGCTGAGCTTGATTTGCATATAATCGTTGAGCAATATTACATTTTTCAGCTTTTTTAGCTTCAGTAATTATCTGAATAATTGCATCAACTTCTGGCTTGGTTTGTAAACATTGTTGAATAAAAGTTAAGTCATTGGTAAAACCATTATTTAAACTGCATTGGGCACTAATTTGCACCGGTGTTATTGGTTGTGATTGCTTTTTGAAAAAGAAAAAATACCAAGTAGCAAAAGCAATCCCGATTAACATCATAAAACCAATTATAATAGCAACGATTAATCCTAAGCGACTTTTCGGTTTAACCGATTCAAGCGGTATTTCAGGTTCAGGCTCTGGTATTGTTTCCGTTTCAACAGGTTCAGCCAGCATTGTCTTCTCAGTATCCATGCTCGACTCTTCAATTAATGGCGTCTCTTCTTCAACAATAGATTCGTTTGCTAATTCTGGTTTTGCTATAACTTGTTCGTCATTAGGTAATGCTGCCTGCACATTTAATGCCGTTGATGCAAACACGGTGTCAGCAATACTAACAACCCCGCCATCAATATAATTCTCATTTTGTTTATCACGAATTTGTATAAGAAAACGAACCTGATTTCCCTGTGACAACAAAGTGTCAACCAACCATTCACTGACTTGCCCTGTTAGCTGTTCATTCTCTACAGACATATTTTCAACTGTATGCCAACTTTTTTCAGGAGCCCACTGATTCAAATCAGATAAATAGTACCCATCCTGATTACGTTGTATAAGCATATCAATTTCAGAACTGCCTTTCCATTTTTGAGCTAAAAACTTCGCAACACCGGGTTTATAACCATCTAATTCAATTCTTAATGCCATGATATCCTCTATTTTATACCCAAACTTTGAGCATCATTCACTCTATCGAGTGATAAGCCTTTTATTCAAAAAGGCTCATTTACTATATTTAGTCAATACGTTATTATTTATTTTTAATTAATCTGCGATTGCTTGAAAAAGCCAAGAATTTCGCCTAACCGACTATTTTGTTCTTGACTAATTTCTCGCCCTGCATGGTGGCCTACATTTTCTTGCGCAAGCACCGCAAAAGCAATAAACCAATCAAAGATCGCATATTGAGAATAATTTTTAGTATTATCGTCTAGCTTTGGTAATGAATGCGATGATTGAACATTAAATTCACTTAATGGTGAAGAAAATATTGGCTTACCTTGATTAACTTTGCTCATTGGTATATCAGTTACTTGACCTTGAATAAAACCTAACCAAGCAATAAAGTCTGCCAGTAAATTATGAATAGTACTGATTTGCCTAGACTCAAGATCATCCCGTTTACTACCCATATTTTCATTATTCAAAATATGCTCACTTAAACTTGCTTCAAGTTTCATGCGATTCGCAGCAGTAATAAGTTCTTCTATAATAAAAGAAAGTGATTTTTGAGTAATTCCAAAAAACTGTAAAATATGTTTATCTAAAACGATATTTCTTAAATGCTCTAACCATGCCGAAAAAACCGTTTTTGCAAACTTTGATTCTGTTGTTAATATAGTTGCTTGTTTGGTAGTTAACGATGAATTCACATCAGAAAATAGTTCAAAATCCGCATTTAATCCGAAATCATTTGAGAAATTATCTAACAAATTATCATTACTATCTTGCTGTGTTTCATTTTCTATCGTATTAGAATGATAAAGTGCTCGAATTGTTTGCTCGGGTAATTCAAACGTTTTAAGTAGTTCGCCTAATAATAAAGCTTTATTTTGTAGTTCTTTAACAACATTAGCGATAACTTGTTTTTTCTTAACGAGCTCTTCATTACTATCTGCTTGATACCAAGTATCAAAACGCATATTAATAATGTAATCAATTTTTTCATTAAGTTGTTCAACAATCCGCTGTTGTTTAACTTCAGTTATAGCAACTTGTTCTAAGTATTGACTAATTCGCCCTATACCGCCATCATTGAGTTTTAGCATAGCATCCCACGCTTCCTCTGGCTGAAAAACATATTCTTTAATATCACTATTTTGAATAAATGTGCTTCTTAATACATTCATTTTATCTTGATAATTTTCATTATAAGCTTGTTCTTGGCAAGTTTTTGAATCGACATTTAAAAATGGCACATCAAATCCAGGTTTGCGAACTAAGAAGACATTATTAAATTTATGCTCGTTGGACCAGTTACTTAGCCAATCATAACTACCAAAGCGTTCTAAAATAGTTTGTTGTAGCAAACCACCTTTACCCCAACTATTTTTAAGATTATCTTCTGATAGTGTTAATGAGGTACCAATGCGTTTATCAAACATAGTGATTGCCCATAATAAACCCGCTTTTTTAGTGGCTCTTTTTTCAGCAGTTTCACCTTGAGTTTTATCAATCCAACGCTCAAGAACGGGACCCACATCATTAACATCAGATTGTTTATCTGACGGTGTGCAAACAACTAGCACGTTCATTTCTTGGCTATCTGTGTATTTTTCGAAAAGATAAGCAACTTTGCCTCGCAATAAAAGCTGAGCAATAGGGTTACCTTCTTTAACATCTGAAACTGAAACCAAGTTTAAGCGACCACGATATCCAGGAAAATCGAGCAAATCGACGTTTTCAAAGGTTGGCACTCTGGTTTTATTAACTAAAGGGAAGAGTAATTCAGCGGTTAGAAAAGCCAGTTGAGCTAAAGAGATATCTGTCGGCACTCCATTGAACGGCGTTATGGTCACTGATGAATCTTTATTAGTGTTCAAACGTTCAAGAATATCAACATTCATAATACTGTCAATTTGTGATTTAGTGCCATTATTATCTTTAACTAATACAGAAAGTGGCGCATACACAGTTTCAACATGACCTAAACTCGATAGTGTTGTGGCTAATTGAGTATAAATTGTAGTGAGCTCGGCAAGCCCACCCCACAAAACAGCCAATAACTCCCCTCGCTCAGCTATTGGTAAGTAAGGGAGCAACAGGATGACTTTTTCCCAATATCCCCCTTTCAACTCATCAAGGGAATTGCCAAAGTTTTCAGATAAGTAGTCATAAAGATCAACAATATCGTCTTCGTTAACGCCACCTACATAACTGGTCTGTTTTTTAGTTTCTAAACGTTGAATCAACTGATTTAGCTGTACTAACTCAATTTTATTGGAGACTTTTTGTTGATCAAAATCCTTAAAGTAAGCATTTATCAAGATTTTGACAATTTCTATCTCTTTAAATAATTTTAATTCTAATGGATAGTTAGGTATGCCACCTTTGGCAATACGGCTAAAGCGGGTAACAAGGCCTGTTGCCTCTTTGCCACTTCCGACAGGGTTAACGTGATCGATAAAATCGAGAACTTCATTATCCACAATGGTTTCAAGTTTACCATTTTCACCAGCGGCTAATGCTGAAATAAGATAAGATTTGCCCGCTTGTGATAACCCAAAAAAACCAACTGCAACAGATTTGGCAGAAACATCACCTAATCGTTTTGCACTATTACGCAAACGGCGCAAATCCAGAATTAAATTATCGGCTTCACTATTTAAACGTTTGGATGAATGACGTGTTTGATGCACCCATTCAATAGCCTTTGCGGACGCTTGATAGACCTGATCCCAAGATTTAGGAAGTTGTTCATTTAAGTTATTCATCGTTTTATCATTCCACTATCAAGCCAATATTGTGCACTAATTAAACCAGAGTTAACCATTGTGTTTAAACTGAGTTTAATATCCTGATTTTTATTACAAGCCCGCCCGTCAGAGGCTTTTAAATCTTTAATATAAAAATTTTCAACCATTTTTTGTTTGTTCTTTATACCTAAAGTCACTTGTAACACCACACCTTCAGCACTCAATCGTTTAGCCACGTCACTATTTTCAATTGTCAAAATATAGATAGGCGATGCAGGCCAACGGTCAACTTCAAGCTGCCTAAATCCAAGCCTTGTGGTTCCTCTAATTTCAAATGATAGTTCAGGAAAATCATAATCAGGATTATCCAAGTCAATATCTTGGTAATAGACATTTTCCTTTTTAATCATATTCAAATTATCTAGCAGCCCAATGTATTTAACAGTTGAATATAAATCCATATTAGATGATCTAAAATAGAAATTAGGTAATCGTAAATTCTTGCTTAAAAAGCACAACATAGCTCCCACTGCGGCTGTCGTTTTAGGATCATCAATACGTTCTTGTTTATGGAATGGGTACCAACTACCAGTGTGATACCCATGTAATGGTAAAATTCGCCCAGCAGGTATTGATAACCGTGATCGAAAATAACTTTGAATACCCGGTAAACGCGAAGGGCGACCAGTTAATAAAAGCACATCACATTGATAACAGCTAATAATTTCCGATAGTGCATCAAAAGTTTTACAAATATTGTAATAATCACCACGAATAAACAAATAATGAATACGTTTTAAGTTAATTTCGATAGTTAAATCAAGCACTGAAAAATCAGGATTGTTTAATGCGCGCTTAATTGGATCATTAATAAAACTAAGCACGTTATCCGTCATAATGTTATGGTGTAATAATTCCCTAAAGGTAGAGCGATACACATGCTGTTCTGCGTGTAACGGATCGTAAAGCTCATACGCTTTTAATATTTGTAAACCAACAGGCGTAAATAACTGTAAAGTAAGTTGCTGACGCAATACTGCATCTTGTATAGATAGTTGTTGCGAGCCAATAATTGTGGATAAAATTGGATTCGGGTCAGCAATGCCCGCTTGTTTTAAGCCATTTGTTAAAGCCGTTAACACGGTATCTTGGATAATATCAAGCAAGATATCATCACCAGCAACTTTAAATCCATCACGAAAACGTTGTGTAGGTACGATATAGGCATTACTACTATTGGTTTGTGCACTGACGCCGTAGTCTAATTGATAATCATTAATGACTAAATCGGTTGTACCACCGCCGATATCAACCGTTGCAATGGTCAGTTTTTGTTTATTTTCTTTGTCTGGGCGAATCATGGAAGCAATAAATTCTTCACTACGTCCATTATAATTATTTTGTGTCTCATTAAAAAGGTACACAACTTGACCGCACGTTGCTTCATCCCATTGAATATAAACTTCAGGGATATTTGGCCAAACACTTTGTAATTGCTCTGGATTATTGAAGTCAATATTATCATCTGAACTATCCCAACCAAGGCTTTTCCAAACCAAGCCGATTGCTTGATATACACAGCTTTTGAATATAGCTTGTTCAGGCTTAGGCATCGCTGGAGGAATCGTTAAAATAATTGAACGTAAATTACGCGGTGTTTTAGCATGTTCAAGTTTATTACGTTGGGCAACACTATTGATTTGCATTAATGCGTGCATTAATACTTCGCAGAGCATAAATGTCATCAAAGAACTGCGAGAATATTTTGGATGGAAAACGGGCATTTTGCGATCATATTCTTCTTGAATATCATTGCTAAGAATGTGTAACGCTTCCCCATATTCATTAATTAAACTTGAAAAAGGCTCTGCGGTTGCAAACGGTTCATGATCGCTTTTGACATAATGAGAGTTAAAACGCCAACCTTGTTCGTATTTATCTTGATCCCACAAATAACGTTTTGGACTTGAAAGCCCAGTTGCCCCCTCATTGCCCTCCCGCCTACTGGCAAGCCGGCTTGCTTCTTGACCAACACGAACAATGCTTGGCCAACGAAACGTATCTCGTCGCCCACTTTGCAAAGAAAAATGCTCTTTACCAAAAAAGGTTTGGGAAAATTCTACTCGGCTTTCAAATGGTTCATTATAAATATGCTCTGGTTGCGTTAAATCCCGAATTTCAAGCTCATAACGATGGTTTAAACTATCTTTATCTTGAACATGATCTTCAATTAAAATGCCGCAAGTGCGAGAATTTCCTACATCTAAAATCATGTCAACAGGAATTGATTTCACCAAATCATTTTTAGTATTTGAGACAATTTTAATTGTCGGTAAATGTAATGAGTCGGCAAGTAAATGGATGATATTAAGATAATGACCATAATAAGCTTTATTTTTCATCTCTATATTAAGATCATCTCTGTGAATTTTTAAGCGCTGGGGATCACCCGCCAACTCTTGAAAAAGATCAATTAACCAATTGGTGATCCATTTTAGTTCTAAATACCAGGAAATGTGATCTGAACGATGTGCTAAACTAAATACGGCACCAGTCATTACATCATTTTCCGTTGGTGCAAGGTAAGCCACATCTTGTAAATTAGCAAACACTTTTGTATCAAAAGCAAAAGTAATTCGATTTGTATTACCATCGGGATCTTCCCCCTCAGGAATACTAACAATTCGAACTCGGCTCCAGTTATGAGGTCCTTTATCAAAGCGTTCAGGCGGTATTGAGCGTAAAACAGGCACTGGTAACCAAATACCGTCGTATAATTTTAACGATTGCTCAACACTTATTTCTTGTGTTGGATTAACGGCAAATGTTGGATTATCTGGCGAAAAAAATTGACCATTATCCACATCTTCAATCAATCTAATCAGTGCGCCACTTTCGGAGGGATCAATAAAGTTACCATTAACTCTATTGCGCCAATAGTTATCTTTCCAATCAATTTTAAGAGCAAAGTCAAGAAACTGAATACCGCTATTCATAATAAGTGTCACTTCTTGACCATAATTGCGTAATTCTGGAAGCATATACAACCTTTATTGTTTTTTCATCGTTATTGGGAATGCAGTCCCATTATTATAAATTCCTTGGCAATTGGCTTTATTATCCTTGCCTTGCGTACATTGAATTTTTGGTAATTGATATTTGGTATTGTCACTACAAACAGCCTCAGTGTTACCTGTTATATCTAAATTAGCGTTTTTAATGCCAGTGCTAACATTACCTGTACATTTTACACCATCACTACGTGTTATAGTCACTTCACCATTGCCATCATTAAAGTTATAACTTAATTGCAATGGCTTGCCGGTAGCTTTATCTTGGATCCCCCCGTTTGCAGACCATTGACCATTTAAGAAATCGGTGGTTCCTTGCTTGATTGCATCAGTAGGAAAAGCTAAATGGTCAGCCTGATCAGCAGCTGAAGTCGAATCTGATTTATTATTTTTATCGGTTGGAGAAGTCGTTTGGTCAGTGCCATCTTGGCTATTTTTCTCGTCAACATTATCTTTTTTATCCGGATCGGGAACATTGGATTTTTCATCCTTTCCATCAGTTTTATCCAGATCTGGAGATGGTACCGACCCATTTTCATTATCTTTAGCATCTGGTTTTGGAGTATTCTTATCATCATTTGTGCTATCAGCTGGTACAGGATGATCAACCGAATCACCAGTTGTATCAGCATTAGTAGGAACACGATTAACATTATTCGTATCACCTAAAGCTGTGTCATTTGGTATCACGTTATTGGTCGCGCCTAACCGATTTTCTACAACGACATCTTTTGGCTCAGTTTTTAATGCAACGTTAGGTTTTTTCTCATCTTGTTGTTCATTTTTTTCTGCTTGATTAATTGGAGCATTTTCTAAAGACAAATTTGGATTAATCGATATTTCAGGTTTTAACCAACAACCACGCAATAAAAACAATGCTAGCAAAAGCAACAATAAAGGTAATAATCCCAGTAACCATATCCACCAACGCTTCCACCATGGTTTATTATTAATAGGTGTCTGAACTGGAGGCACCGTTGCTGTTGATGCAACTTTTTTTGCGGGTTCTAAACAATAGAATGGAGAATTAACTTGAGGCGTTTGTGGATAAACAAATCCCCAAAAAGTAATAACGGGTTTGTCATTAACGATATAAACAAATTGATTACTTGGAAAACGTATCGCCATCAAATTAGGCTCAGCGCTGTCGGCATTATTTTTGGGATCATAAATAAGGCGGCTAAAAAGGAGTTGATCCCCTTCTAAATTAGGATTACTCGCTAGTTGCTTACCGAAATTCATCACTTTATGTTCAAATTCTCTAAGCAAAGTTAGTGCTGATTCTTGCTCAGACTCGCTAGCAGAGCTCCAAGGTACGATATAATATTGGCCATCAGGCTGGTCTGAGTCAAAAGGAATATACCAATCAATAATATTGCCTTGATCATTACGTTGGGGGATAGCTAAACAATCAGCATATTGCTTACCTAATTTAACTCGAAACATTTCGCGGATTTGAGTTGCAACGAGATAGGCAGCCTTACCATCATGCCCTAACATTTTGAAATCTTTGATATCACCACTTCGAAGTAATGTATTTGCCATATATTCCTTTTTATTCCTTAATTTTATTTATCTTTTTATAGGATTATATCAATTCTAACAGAAAAACTTGAATGTTGTAATTGGTTTGCTAGCCGATATTATGAGCTTTTCATCTGTTTTTTAACTCAAAATACAATCAATTCATCATAAAAAATAATAGGTTATATAAAAATTATTTTAAAAAAGCCACGCGATTATCCGGTTAATTTTATCCAATAAGCGCAATTGCTATTATTTCTGTTTTATACTAAAACGTATGAATTATCCGAAACCTCTCTACAAAAATTCACTTTATAAACTCATCATCTGTTAAAACGCGTAATGGTTGCATATCACTTTCACCTTTTATAACCAATGTAGGATCTGACCGTAAACAAGCACCGCCATAATGCCCACCAACAGTAAAAGTACATAACTGTAGATACCGATCATCGACCTTAGGTAAACACCATAATTCTTGATAGATGTTTTCTTGTTTTGCAAATTTACCCAGTGTTTTATCAAGCACTTGTTCTTTACTATTGACTAATTCAATATTGCTACCCCGCCGTCCTGCGATCGGTTTAATAGCATAACCTTTTTTAATTAGGTTTTCATTAAGTTCAAAAGTCGATTCTAATAAGTAACGGTGGTTAGGAAATAATGACCATAGCACAGGTAAAATAGCTTTATTACTTGGAATAACCGTCCATAATGGCTCAAAAACAGACACTTCTGGACGTAATAATACATCAATTAATCTCACTGAATTTTCAGGGTGCCCTGTACGAATAGGTAACCCAGCAACTTGTGCTTCACTTTCTTCTCGAAGCTGTTCTAAAACCGTTTCCCAAGCCCATGTTTTCCAGACACAAGTTACTTGACGGCCTTCATCATCCACAAGCCGCCCACGTTTATCCCAACATAGCCCATTAAGGCCCCGTAAAATCTTACTACTAAATCCAGCTTGAGTAAGAGCGCTTTGCATAAATAGTGCATGATAATTTTCTTCACTATCATTGTCTTGCATAATATGAACAAAAGGTTCGGCGTCACTATGCACCCAACAGTTAGCTAAAGAATTAAGTAGGCCACAACTAGGATCAGTTCCTCGGGTTAATCCCGCTTGGATTGCCCATTTTTGTAAAATATGCCCCGCTTCCGTATGGCAAGAGGCCGAATCGGCATTATATTCATAAACTTTAAAGCCACGTTCATCCATACAGAAATCTAATCGTCCAGTAATCATTTGATAACGGCGTTGCTGCCAAGAAAGACGTAATCTTGGCCATAATATTTCAGGAACATTAAAATTAATTAATAAATTATTATCCTTTAACACCTTGTCGGTAGCATGTAAATACATTAAATGTAATTCGTTTGTTGCCCGAATTAACTCTTGTTCGGCACTTTCTGAAATGGTGAAATAACGATATTGATCATCATGGCTAATCGCATGACCTGCTGCTAATACATACACACTTTCTAATGGGTCTGATTCATTTAACCATTTTTTAGCAAATTGGCTTTCATTTTTAATATGAGCACTGTGGATTTCCAGTAAAGGCTTAGGAATTGTTGGTTGTGGTAAAGTATATTCGGTTTTGTCAGTTTGAATCATCCAACCTAAGATTTTCGTGTCATCAAACGTATCATGTAATTGATAGCCCTCATTACTCACTGTCATTTTAAGTTCGCGCGTCCATTGTTGCCCAATGGGTAAGCGGGTATGTATTACATTTTGCTCAGCTATCCTAATTTTATCTTCAAACACTTCAGTAATAACAGCGACATGACCTGTTCTATCAAATACACCGCCATCATCCCATATCAATAAAGATCCTGCTTCTGGTATTTTTTTACTGCCATTAGCATACGCCTGTAAAGGTAAAATGGCTTCGTTAACAACTTGCCTTAAAAAGCGTAGTGAAAAAATTTCGTGAGCCATACCCACATCAGTAAATACAATACCGTAATTTAAGAATAAAAATCGCCTTGCAAATTCAACACATTGCCATTTATATCCCATATACTCATACCCAGAATAGCTACGAAATGATGCATCAGTCGGGTATTGGGTTCGATCCAATGTTTCATAATCAGAAGAATAAATGGCAACGCCACCTGGCGCATAACCTAATAATGTTCCGAAAGGTTCTTTATCGCTGAGCTGAGATAACATATTGTATTAACCTTATAGAGAATGAATAGCAAGATACATTTATCAAGCTGTTAGAATTTTCTTATCATAGATCAAATTATAGCCTTTAAAAAGCAATGTTTATATTTCATTACTTGAAGAAGACTAAATTGCCTATATATAGTGACTATTCTTAGTAGTCTTACTGATACATTGCTCCAATTAAGTGAGAAAAATACAATTATGCAAAAAACAAAATTAAATGAATTATTAGAGTTTCCTTGTTCTTTTACCTATAAAGTCATGGGAGAAGCAAAGCCAGAGCTGGTAGACAAAGTGGTATCAGTGATTCAACGCCACGCTCCTGGTGATTATACGCCATCAATTAAACCAAGTAGCAAAGGTAATTATCATTCTGTGTCAATTACTATTAATGCCACTCATATTGATCAAGTTGAAAATCTTTATAAAGAATTAAGCGAAATCGATATTGTTAGAATGGTTTTATAATATTTTATTTTTTATTAAAAATAGAGTCTTATTTTCACAAATAAGGCTCTCTATTGATTATAAAATAGGTTGAGTTGAATCAATCCGATAGCTAAAAAATTGAGTAAAATCCATATTTTACCAAAAATAAAAACTTCAATAAAATCAATGGCTTTTCTGAATGTTTTTTAGTGAAGTTTATGATATCTTGTCTTTTAGTTTATTGTTGTATAAATAGAAAAATTAACCTAATGAATTAAAAAAGCGCAAGATCATGTTAACCCTCTTGCGCTTTTAATCGATAACGAATTATCCCAAAATTTTCGCTAATTGTTCTGTTACTTGAGCGACAGGCTGTGTTCCATCAACACAGAAATACTTTGTGCGTCCCTCTTTTGCTTCATGCTGATAATAATTAATAAGTGGTTTAGTTAAATCATGATATTCAACAAGGCGTTTACGAACGATCTCTTCATTATCATCTTTGCGAATGGTGAGGGGCTCACCTGTCACATCATCAATGTTTTCAACCTTTGGCGGATTATGGCGAATATGGTAAACACGACCTGAAGCAGCATGAATACGACGGCCACTCATACGATCAATAATCACTGCATCGGGCACATCAAATTCAAGTACATAGTCAACGTTAATGCCAGCTGCTTTCATTGCATCTGCTTGCGGAACGGTACGTGGAAAGCCATCTAATAAAAACCCATTTGCACAATCACTTTGCGCAATACGCTCTTTAACCAATGCAATAACAAGCTCATCGGTAACCAATTTACCTGCATCCATTAACTCTTTTGCTTGCAAACCAAGAGGCGTACCCGCTTTTACCGCTGCACGTAACATATCACCCGTTGAAATTTGGGGAATACCGTATTTTTGCATAATAAATTGTGCTTGAGTTCCCTTTCCTGCTCCTGGTGCGCCTAATAAAATAATTCGCATAAAATAACCTCTTATGGCTTTAAATATAGATACAATTTTCTATTCTGGTAAATAATGAAATATCACTTTACTGCTGGAGATTAAGCCATCAGTGTGACAAATATAGTTTATAGCGCCACAACCTTTAACCATTTGAGCACTCTGCTGGCAAATGGGGCAGACATACTGTTCTAGGTAATGCTGTTTGCAATGAGGACAGTCGTAATGTTGTGGCGACACAGTATTCATTTTATTATGGCATTTTGGGCAAATACCTTCTTGCCCACCATCAACGCTCTTTTTTGTTGTCATCAGCTATTTACGGCCTCGTACATGTTTCATTAAACGACGACGTTTACGTTGTTGAGAAGCCGTCAAGCTATTCTTACGCCCTTCAAATGGGTTGGCTCCTTCTTTAAATTGAATTCGAATTGGTGAACCCATAATTTTTAACGATCGTCTAAAGTAGTTCATTAAATAGCGCTTATAAGAATCAGGTAAATCTTCAACTTGATTACCATGAATCACCACAATTGGTGGATTATAGCCACCCGCATGTGCATATTTTAATTTAACGCGACGCCCTCGAACCAAAGGTGGCTGATGATCGTCTTGCGCCATTTGCATAATCTTGGTTAATAAAGCGGTATTAACTCGGCGCGTTGCACAATCATAGGCTTCTTGAATGGAATCAAATAAATTACCAACGCCACTGCCATGAAGTGCCGAAATAAAGTGTACACGTGCAAAATCAATAAAATCTAACCGATCATCTAACGTTGACTTTACTTGCTCTTTAATATCTTGAGATAAACCATCCCACTTATTAACGGCTATCACAAGTGATCGCCCACTATTAATAATAAAACCAAGTAATGATAAATCCTGATCAGATATACCTTCTCTGGCATCTATAACCAAAATAACAACGTTAGCATCTTCAATTGCTTGTAATGTTTTAATAACTGAAAACTTTTCGACAGTTTCGGTAACCTTTCCGCGTTTACGAACACCTGCGGTATCAATCATGACATATTCACGATCATCACGTGTCATAGGTATATAAATACTGTCACGCGTCGTACCCGGCATATCATAGACAACGACGCGTTCTTCACCTAAAACTCGATTAGTGAGTGTTGACTTACCAACGTTCGGTCTACCAACAATAGCAACTTTGATTGGCTGGTTAATCAGTGACTCAGCATCATCTTCAACATCATCATAAGCATCAAGAAGCTCATCATCGGTAGGCTCATCAGACAAAACCTCATGCTGATCATTTTCAAAATGAAAAATAGGATCTAATACCGTTTCGATTAACACATTAACACCACGACCATGACTTGCTGCAATCGGATGAATGTTACCTAATCCTAAACTATAAAAATCAGAAATAGCGCTATCAGCATCAATACCATCAATTTTATTAGCAACTAAAAATGTTGCTTTTTGACGAGAACGAAGATGTTTAGCAATGGCATGATCAGCAGGCATAGCACCAGCTCTTGCATCAACTAAAAAAAGCACAATATCTGCTTCTTCTATTGCTTGTAAGGATTGTTCAGCCATAAAGCTTTCAACCCCATCCTCGGTGCCATCAATACCACCAGTATCAATGACGATATATTCATGCCCTTTGATCTCTGCGCGCCCATACTTACGGTCACGCGTTAATCCAGGGAAATCAGCTACTAAGGCATCTCGAGTTCGAGTTAATCGATTAAATAAAGTCGACTTTCCAACATTCGGACGACCAACTAGTGCGACAACAGGTATCATATTTATTCTCAATTACTTTATTTTTTTGTGAATGCGTAAATATCACCATTTTTAGCCTGAACAATAATTTTATTATCCACAACTAATGGTTTCGAAATTAATCCACTACTACTGACTTTTGTCTTAGCAACAATTTCGCCATTTTCAGCATTCAACCAATATAAATAACCTTCAAAATCACCAAATACAACATAATTCTGGTAGATAACAGGATCTGTTAACTGGCGATGTAAAAGGCTTGTTTGAGTCCAAAGCTCAGCTCCACTGTTCTTAGCAATCGCTTGAACATTATCATTTTGATCAATAACAAATAATTGATGTGTATCAACCGCAAAGTTATGAATAGAGCCAAGTTCTTTGTGCCAAACAGGCTGACCATTACTTAAATCAAGTGCAACAACACTACCATTATAACCAACAGTATAGACTAAATTACCTTCAACTACAGGACTAGAGTCAACATCATTTAATTTAGCAATTTCAGTAGAGCCTGATGGCTGAGAAATACGTTGCTGCCAAATTAATTGACCGTCGTTAATATAGTAAGCATTTACTCGACCATTATCATCGCCAACAATGGCTGCACCATGGGCAATCGTTGGTGTAGAGTTACCTCTTAACGACAGTGCAGGGACTTCGAAAGAAACATCCCATAAATTATCACCGGTATCGCGATTAAGACCTTGCAAAATACCACTTGCTGTATGAATGATTAATTTGTCTTGAGAAGATACAGGGCGAGCAAGCACTTCACCTTTTACAGGTTTTTCCCAGACCACTTTCCCATCTAAGCGATCTAATGCATATACAACAGCACGCTCACTACCTACATAGACATATTTATCATCGGCACTTACGCCCCCTGAAAATAGTGCTGTTTTACTACTAAAAAAGGTACTTTGAGATAAATTTACATCCCATATAGTATTACCGCTAGCTAAATCAATGGCTTTAACTTGTCCACTACGACTTGCGACATAAATAGCATTATCATAATTACTTGGTCCTAATAATGAGTAAATATGAGTATTGCCAGCCGTACTATTTTTCCACACTTGTTGGATAGAAAATTGGTTATCCACTTTCGGTGAAGGTGAAATTTGAACAATTTCTTCGTCCCCACCGAATAAAGAGCACCCAGCAAGTGAAAACATTAAAACACCAGTAAAAAGATATTTTGATAACTTCATTGTATAGCCCCTTATCGCAGGATAATTAATTTTTATTTTCGTCAGTTACAGCTTGTTTTGCCTTAGCTTCTTGTTCTGCCTTTTCTTTAGCTGCTTGGGCTTCTTGTTCAACTTGTTGTTTTGATTGCAAATATTCAGTTTGATTCAACTTCATTTTAATATTTCCTTCTAAATCTTTGGTTGGATTAGAAGTTAGAGCAACGTTATAAGCGTTAACTGCGTCTGCATAACGCATCATTTTAACTAACACATCACCACGGATATCATTAACAACAGCTCCCCAACTTTCGCTTGTTACATTGCTTAACGATGTTAAACTGTCTTGATATTGACCTTGTTGGTACTGTAAGCGTGCAATACGAATATGGGTAATGGTTCTGACAGGCTCTGAATCGGTTTTCTTTAATACATCAGATAATAATGCTTGTGCACCAGGGTAATCTTTTAATACTTCAACATAAAATTTTGCAGCGCGTAAATTCGCAAACACACTATAAATAGTATCGTCATCTTTCGCAAAAGAAACCAATTCATTAACTGAATCTGGCTTATTATCATCTAATTGAGTAAGTAATTGCTCATATTTATCTGATGATTCTATCGCTTTTTCAGCTTTACAAGATTGCCAATAACGCCAGCCATAAAAAGCGAATAATCCGATCACAAGAACCGCAACCATAATTTTCCATGTTTTAGCAAAAAAGCCCTTTATCTCTTCAAGTTGTTCTTCACTCGATAATTGATGACTCACGTTTTTCTCCTATTTTTTACTTAATTGACAAGCAAGTTTGAACTACGTCTTTTTGTGCAACTTCAACTTGTTCGCCTGTTTGTAAATTTTTAATCATTACTGAATGATTAGCTAGTTCATTTTCACCAATGATAACAGCTATTTTAGCACCTAACCTATCGGCTTTAGCAAATTGTTTCTTAAAATTACTACTACCGTAATTTGTCATAATTCGCCAATCAGGTAGACCATCACGCAACAGCTCAGCAACACTCTGTGTGGCTGCAATTGTCTTCTCATCACCAGATGATATCATATAAATATCAATCGAATTATCGCAATTTAATGTTGGATTAACCGCCTGAACTAATAACACTAAACGCTCAACGCCCATGGCAAAACCAACAGCTGGTGTTGGTTGACCACCCAGTTGACTGACCAGACCATCATAACGACCACCACCACAAACGGTACCTTGAGCACCTAAACTGCTTGTGACCCACTCAAAAACAGTACGATTATAATAATCTAACCCACGAACTAATCTTTGATTAATATTGTATTTTATTCCAGCATTATCCAATAATCGACATAAACCTTCAAAGTGAATTTTTGACTCTTCATCTATATAATCAAATAGTTGAGGAGCTTGGTTTAGTAGCTCTTGTACCACTGGGTTTTTTGAATCAAGTACGCGTAATGGATTAGTATACATTCTACGCACACAGTCTTCATCCAATTTATCTTTATATTGTTCAAGAAAAGCAACGAGTGCATTTCGATAATTGGCTCTGGCTTCTAACGAACCAATTGAGTTAAGCTCAAGAGAAGTATATTGTTCAATACCAAGCGCTTTCCAAAAACGAGCTGTTAATAAAATAAGCTCCGCATCAATGTTTGGACCCTCTAGTCCAAATACTTCTACACCAAATTGATGAAATTGGCGATAACGTCCTTTTTGAGGTTTTTCATAACGAAAAGCTGGTCCTAAATACCAAAGGCGTTGCTCTTGATTGTAAAAAAGACCATGCTCAATCCCCGCACGAACACAACCTGCGGTGAGTTCTGGGCGCAGCGTTATACTTTCATCATTACGATCGTTAAAAGTATACATCTCTTTTTCAACAATATCAGTGACTTCACCAACAGCTCGCTTAAATAGTGCCGTATCTTCAACAATCGGTGTTCTAATTTCGTTATAACCATAGCTATTTAATACGCCTTTGACAATTTTTTCAATTTGTTGCCAACTTGCACTATCTGTTGGAAGTAAGTCGTTCATTCCTCGTATTGATTGGATCTTTTTCTCAGTCATTTATTTATTCGCTATTTAGTAAAATTATAATTCAGTTGCTGCAATTCTATTTTTCAACATGGATGCTTTAGCACGAATTTTAGCTTCTAATTCATCAATCATCTGTTCATTATTGATACGGCCAATACGTACACCATCTTCATAAAAACCACTTTTGTTATGACCGCCAGCAACTCCCATAGTTGAAGCTAATGCTTCCCCTGGACCATTGACCACACAACCAATAATAGATACATCCATTGGTGTAATAATGTCTTCCAATCGCTGTTCTAGTATATTGACTGTATTAATCACATCAAACTCTTGGCGAGAACAGGTTGGGCATGCAATAAAATTAATACCCCGAGACCGTATACGCAGTGATTTTAATATATCAAAACCGACTTTAACTTCCTCAACAGGATCTGCGGCTAAAGATACTCGGAGCGTATCGCCGATGCCTTCTGATAACAATAACCCTAATCCAATCGCCGATTTAATAGCACCACTACGCACGCCACCGGCTTCAGTTATACCTAAATGTAATGGTTGCTTAATTTGCTTCGCTAACAATCGATAAGCATCCACTGCAGTAAATACATCTGAAGCTTTTACACTCACTTTAAACTGATCAAAATTAAACCTATCAAGTATATCAACATGGCGCATTGCTGACTCAACTATCGCTTTTGGTGTTGGTTCCCCATATTTCTCTTGAATATCTTTTTCCAGCGAACCCGAATTAACACCAATGCGTATAGGAATATTTTTATCTTTGGCACAATCAACAACAGCCCTAATTCTTGACTCATTACCAATATTACCAGGGTTAATTCTCAAACAATCAACACCATATTCCGCCACTTTTAAAGCAATACGATAATCAAAATGAATATCAGCAATGAGCGGAACTTTGGATTGTTGTTTAATAAATTTAAATGCCTCTGCTGCATCCATCGTTGGAATGGAAACGCGCACAATATCCACACCAACACGCTCAAGCGCTTGAATTTGGGCTACGGTTTTTTCTACATCAGTGGTGCGAGTATTTGTCATCGATTGAACCGCAATTGGCGCTCCGCAACCAATAGGGACATTACCGACATAAATTCGGGTAGATTCTCGTCTAAAAATTGGCGAATCTTGATGGCTCATACACTCTTAACTATATTACAAAATAACTAGCCAGCAATCTTAACAAGATTTAAGACAAATGTCTGTATGAGAATAAGAAAATTTGCTAACTATTAACACGAGTAGATGGGGATGGTGAAATATAATGGCTTACTTCAATAAGGTTATTTTTACTTTCTTTATTCACATAATATAACGTTATACCGAGAGCACAAAAAAGAATAAATAAGCCAATAAAAATAAAGGGGAGCTTTCCTGGCTTTTTAGTTATAAATGCTTGCGTTTGGTATTTCTTTTGCTGAGATTTAGATTGTTGGGTTAACTCATCAATATAAGGTTGATACTGATCAACAGGTAAACCGACAATATCGGCATAAGATCGAATATAACCTTTTACAAAAACAAGAGGGGCGTGAGGCAATTGGTCTTTTTCGATATCAGCAACTACCGTTTTCCGCACATGAATTTTATTGGCAATATCATCTTGAGTTAATCCCATTTGTTCTCGTAAATCAGTGAGCATCACTCCTAGTGAAATATTGTCCATTATCCCCTCATAAACTTAATACTAACCGCTGTAAAACACCTTCTTTACATATTCTACAACTAATCAATTTTTTTTGCATTAAACCATTGTGTTGGTTTTTCAATTTCATGTTGTGCTGCCACTAATTGTAACTCATACTCATCTTGTCTTAACGTTTCAAGCATAACAGCATAGACAGCTGAAGTAGTATGTTCTAAGGCTTCAACCAATGATTTCCCCAGTAAAATATTAGCTAAAAATAACCCGCTAGTCATATCGCCAACACCAACTGGTTGCCTTACGCCAAAATCAACTAATGGACGATCAATATGCCATGCTTCGTCTTTAGTTACAAGCAACATTTCAAAACGATCATTTTTATAGCCAGCTCTGCTTAAATGTTTAACTAAAATAGCTTTAGGTCCTTTTTTGCATAGCTCACGACAAGCTAAAATTGCTTCGTCAACATTATTAATCCGTTGTTTGCCATTTAGCTCTTCAAGTTCTAAGATATTTGGTGCCATCATATCTGCCATAGGCAGTGCTGTATTGCATAAAAATTCAGATACCCCAGGAGCAACAAAGCATCCTTTTTCTGGATGTCCCATTACAGGATCGCAAAGATAGATGGCATCAGGGTTGACAGCTTTTACTTTTTTAACTATTTCAATAATGGCATTACCTTGCTCTGGCGAACCCATATAACCACTTAACACCGCATTACAACGTTTTAATTCATCAATCTCATTGATCCCATCGGCAATCTCGGTTAAATGAGACGCCGACATTACCGTTCCAGTCCATTGGCGATATTGAGTATGATTAGAAAATTGTACGGTGTTTAAAGGCCAAACATTGACACCTAATCGACGAATAGGAAACTCAGCTGCACTATTTCCAGCATGACCAAATACCACATGAGACTGAATCGATAAAATATTTTTCATGAAATTAGCTCCAAATTAACAAGCAGTAATATTTTTTACCACGACGAAGTAAAGTATAACGATTAAAGAGCTTATCGCTATCAGCAAAACGGTAATCTGTTGTTGTATTACGTTCACCATTAATAGAAATAGCATTAGATTCAATCATCGTTCTTGCCTGCCCTCTTGAAGGAGCAAACTGTGCATTAACGATCGCTTGTTGTAAATCAACTTCCGAATCAACGGCTAGCGTTGGCATACCGTCTTGAGCTAATTGTTCAAAATCAGCTTCTGATAGGTCAGCTAATTTACCAGAAAATAAACTGTCTGTAATACGTTTTGCCGCAACCAGACCCTCTTCACCATGAACAAGGCGCGTAACTTGTTCAGCAAGCACATATTGAGCTCTTGGCGCAACACCGCTATTTTTATCTTCTTCTTCCAATGCATCAATTTCACTTAATGGCATAAATGTAAAGAATTTTAAGAATCGATACACATCAGCATCTGCCGTATTGATCCAGAACTGATAGAATTTATAAGGGCTTGTCTTTTTCGGATCTAACCATACTGCACCACTTTCTGTTTTACCAAATTTGGTACCATCTGATTTAGTGATTAGCGGTACAGTCAAACCATAAACCTGTTTTTGATGTAAGCGACGGGTTAAATCGATACCAGCAGTAATATTACCCCACTGATCAGAACCACCAATTTGTAAAACAACATCATGCGATTTATTCAAACAAGCAAAATCATAAGATTGTAATAAACTATAAGAAAATTCAGTAAATGAGATCCCCGCCTCATCGCGATCAATACGTTGTTTAACTGATTCTTTATTGATCATCGCATTAACCGAGAAGTACTTGCCAATGTCACGTAAAAAGGTCAGTACATTCATACCACTAAACCAATCATAGTTATTGGCAACAATGGCTGCATTTTCACCACAATTAAAATCAAGAAATGGAGAAACTTGCTGTTTAATTTTTTCACTCCATTCAACCACTGTTTCTTCAGTATTAAGTTTACGTTCAACCGCTTTAAAACTTGGATCACCAATTAATCCTGTTGCCCCACCGACTAAAGCTACAGGCTTATGGCCTGCTAACTGAAATCGTTTTAAACAAAGTAATGGGACTAAATGGCCGAGGTGTAAACTATCTGCAGTTGGATCAAAACCACAATAAAGCGCAATTGAATTTTGCTCAATTTGTTCTACTAGCGCTTTTTCATCGGTAAGTTGAGCAATCAGCCCACGTTCCTGTAGTTGTTTGATCACATTTTTTGTCATGATATTTTACCTATTAAATTTATTACGTTTATATTCTAGTTTAAATAAAATGTTATTCTGTTTTGTTATGATAACGTTTATACGCTTGTTTGAAATGATCTTCCACTATATTGTTAGGTTTTTTATCAATAAGACTAACAATAATAATTGCTATAGAAGAAAAAACAAACCCAGGAATAAGTGAATAAAGATTAAACCAATTAAAATTAATCCATAGCAATACCGTTACAGCACCTGTTATCATTCCAGCTAGAGCACCATTACGAGTCATACGAGACCAAAAAACAGAAAATATGATTATAGGTCCAAATGCCGCACCAAATCCAGCCCAAGCGTGACTCACTAAATCAAGTACGCTATTATTTGGATTAATGGCTAATAAAATAGCAATAACTGAAACTAACAACACCATAATACGACCAACCCAAACAAGTTCTTTTTGTTTTGCTTTCGGTCTAAAAAATGCACGATAAAAATCTTCTGTTAGTGCACTTGAACAAACCAGCAATTGGCAACTTAATGTACTCATTACTGCCGCTAAAATAGCCGCTAGCAAAATACCAGCAATCCAAGGATTAAAAAGCAACTTAGATAGCTCAATAAAAATACGTTCATGTTTACCATTATTAATCAAATAAGCTAAATCTGGATGATGAGCAAAAAAGGCAATACCAAAAAAGCCAACGGTAATTGCACCACCTAAGCATAAAACCATCCAAGTCATACTAATTCTACGCGCGTTTCTCATAACTTCATGAGAATCAGCCGCCATAAACCTAGCTAAAATATGAGGTTGACCAAAATAACCAAGCCCCCAACCTAATAAGGAAATAACAGAAATAAAATCCATATGAGCCAATAAATTGGTATAATCAGGGTTAAGTGATTCAATATATACCATTGCATCAGAAAAACCACCTGCATTTACCATAACCATAATTGGCGTTAAGATAAGGGCGAACATCATCAAACTAGCCTGAATGGTATCTGTCCAACTTACTGCTAAAAAACCACCAATAAAGGTATAGATAATTGTTGCACCAGCACCAGCTAACATAGCCCAGCCGTAACTCATACCAAATGTACTTTCAAATAACTTTGCTCCAGCAACCACACCCGAAGCACAATAAATGGTAAAAAAGATAAGAATAATCAAAGCTGAAATAATGCGAAGCAAAGAACTTTTATCATCAAATCGCCGCGCAAAATAATCAGGTAATGTTAAAGAGTTATGATTGACTTCAGTAAAAACACGCAATCGCCCAGCAATCAATAACCAATTGAGGTATGCGCCAATGATAAGTCCAATGGCAATCCAACTTTGAGAAATACCAAACAAAAAAACCGCACCTGGTAACCCCATCAGCAACCAGCCACTCATATCAGATGCACCCGCCGAAAGCGCAGTCACAACACTACCAATACGACGCCCACCTAAAATATAGTCACCAAAATTCTGCGTTGATCGAAACGCAAAATAGCCAATCGCAATCATTCCTAAAATGTACACAGCAAAGGTAACAATCATGGGTAAGGACATATTAAAAAAAACCTTATTTGATGAAATTAAAAAGAGTCGGCTAGCTTACCATAAAATCAGCATGCTAAAAAGACAGTGATGATGAATGTAAATACGCAAATAAATAAAACCGATATAATTTTTCAAATAAATTCAAATCACAATCTGTAATTTCGTACACTATCAATTAGTACACTACCAATTTTATTGTTTATAACTCTAGAAAAACTAACAATGACCTACAGATAAACAATAAATAAAAGTATATAATATGTCTAAATAACTTTTAATATCATTATTTCGTGAAACAATTAACCCGAATCCAAATTTTAGAAAGACTAAAGGATCATATTAAAGATCCAACAACAGAGCTAATTTATCAAACACCTTTTGAGCTACTAATCGCCGTTGTGCTTTCAGCACAAGCAACTGATGTGAGTGTAAACAAAGCCACTAAACCCTTGTTTGCTGTTGCCAATACTGCTGAGCAAATTTTGGCGCTTGGTATTGATAAATTAAAAAGTTATATCCGCACTATTGGGCTATATAATAGTAAGGCTGAGAATATTATAAAAACATGCCAAATTTTAGTTAATAAATATCAAGGCGAAGTGCCAGAAGATTTTAATTCGCTTATTGAACTGCCTGGCGTTGGACGAAAAACGGCTAACGTTGTCTTAAATACAGCCTTTGGCTGGCCAACTATTGCCGTTGATACTCATATATTTCGAGTCAGCAACCGCACTGGTTTTGCACCTGGAAAAACAGTTGAGGCTGTTGAAGAAAAATTGCTGAAAGTTGTACCTAAAGAGTACAAAATCAATTGCCACCATTGGCTAATTTTGCATGGCCGTTATACCTGTATTGCGCGTAAGCCTCGGTGCGGTTCTTGTGTGATTGAAGATTTATGCGAATTTAAAGAAAAAATTTACCCAGAGTGAGAATCATGCTAAATAAATTTAAATTAGATCATGAAGATATCGACTTATTTAAAAACAGTATTGGTAATATCAAAAAGATTAAGCAAGATACCGTTATTCATAAACCGATAAAACGTTCACAAAAAACGGTAGAAACAAAAAAATTACAACATGAAAAAGATCATGCTGAATTTTACTTTTCCGATAATTACCAACCATTATTGCAAGAAGATCCTATCCGCTATAGCAGAGAAAATGCTGATCCTTACGAAGTAAAAAAATTGCGCCGTGGATTTTATAATCCAGAATTCTTTTTAGACTTGCACGGGCTTACTCAACAAGAAGCTAAAAAAGAAATTGCAACCCTTATCGCTGCATGTTTAAGAGAAAGAGCGCATTGTGCGTGTATTATGTATGGTCATGGTAAAAATATACTAAAAAAACAAACACCACTGTGGCTTGCACAACATCCACGTATTATCTGTTTTCATCAAGCCCCCAAAGAGTTTGGTGGTAGTGCTGCATTATTGATTTTATTTGATATTAATGAATTAACAAATATTTAAAATAACATATATCTCATCGATATATTCAAAAATATTCAATCATATTATTTCATAATATTTATTGTTATACGACTCACAACATATAGCTAACAAAGCAATCATTGTTGTCGAACAAAATATTGACGTTGTCGCATAAAATATATCTTTGTTACACTCATTTTTCATAGCAAAAAATATCCGTATAAAATGGATGACTAAATATTCAACATAATGGAAAAACAAAAAAATCATATGATAGAGATAAATAGGTATAGAGAGGTTAGGAAAAATATTAAAGTGCAATACCCAAAATTATTTAGCAATAAATTAGAAAAGAAAACTAATTTTAATATTGGGTTGATTACCACTAAACTGCTATCTGTAAAATAAAAAAGCCAGCTTAATTAAGCTGGCAAACATTGGAAGCAATGTGAGCAATGTCATACTTTCCAGAAGCCTTTCTACGCTCTAACAAAGTACGAATTAATGATAATGATTATCATTATTAAAATCAAGCGTTTTTTTGACTACTTCTAGTTACATAGCAATAAATTTATTATTCTCTTATTTTATAAATAATAAATTTACAGTTGCTCAATACAAAAAAATAAAGCAGAAGCTTTCCCTTCTGCTTTTATAATACGATTTCACGCAATGAATAAATTATTTTAGATTAAGACAATCATCCTTATTATTTTTGATAAATAAACTCAACACCCTCTTCATCGCTTTCGTCCCAATCCTCAAATTCTTCATCATCATCAAAAGCTTCATCCATTACTTGTTGATGATAATCATCCCACATAAACTCCACTTTTTCTGGCGATGATTCTGCCTGCTCGGTTTCACGTGGATGTGCATTAATATATTCCATTAAATCCCAGCATAAAGCCTTTACACCTTCGTGGTTAATTGCAGAAATAGTATAATATTTATCTTGCCAACCAAGTGCCTTAGCAATTTCAGCCGCTCTCTCAGCCCCCTCTTCAGCACCTAATACATCCATTTTATTAAACACTAACCAACGCGGTTTATTAGCTAGTTTTTCACTATACTGATGTAGTTCTTGGATAATGACTTTTGCATTCTCGATCGGATCAGAGCCATCAATTGGTGCGATATCAATTAAATGTACTAACACTCGGCAACGTTCAAGATGCTTTAAGAAACGAATACCAAGCCCTGCTCCATCAGATGCACCTTCTATCAATCCGGGAATGTCAGCAACAACAAAACTCTGTTCGTTATCCATTCTAACCACACCCAAGCTAGGTACTAATGTTGTAAATGGGTAATCCGCTACCTTTGGCTTGGCTGCTGAAACAGCACGAATAAACGTTGATTTACCCGCATTAGGTAAGCCTAACATCCCCACATCAGCAAGTAATAATAACTCTAATAACACATCGCGTTTTTCGCCTGGCGTACCGTCCGTTTTTTGCCTTGGCGCACGATTTACTGATGATTTAAAACGTGCATTTCCTAGGCCATGAAAGCCACCTTTAGCAACCAATACTTTTTGTTGGTGATGCGTTAAATCGCCAATAACTTCACCAGTATATTTATCCGTAATTCGCGTTCCTACAGGCACTTTAACCGTGATATCTCGACCTCGTTTACCGGTACAATCAGAACCTTGCCCATTTTGACCACGTTCAGCACGGTAATTTTTTTCAAACTGAAAATCAACAAGTGTATTCAAATTCTCATCAGCAATAAAAAATACATCACCACCATCACCACCATCACCACCGTCAGGGCCACCTTTAGGTATATATTTTTCTCGGCGAAAACCAACACAACCATTTCCACCATCTCCAGCTTCGACTCGAATTGAAGCTTCATCTACAAATTTCATTATTCTTCCCCTTTATTGCGGTTAATTAGCCAGCCTTTTCTTGGATGCCAAATATAATGCCCAATGGTCGCAAACATTGCGCCCGCAACAACAGACACTGCGCCAATATAACCTAAAATATTTAAATATTGCATAGCAAACTTTTCAGGCCAAATTAATGCAAACAGATCTGAAAAGACAAGTGCAAATAATGGCGTTAGGGTTGTTATAGCACTAACTTGTGCCGCTTGCCACCGCTCCATTGCCATCACTAACGCACCATATGCAATGATAGTATTTAAACCACAAAATATAATTGCAAAAAGTTGCGTTGCATCAGCATTTGCAATCCTGCTTGGTGAAGTAAATGGCATTAAAAACACGGTACAAATAAGGTAAATTAACCAAAGTAGCTGTTCTGCACGTAATTTACGTAATAACACCTTTTGAGCAAGTGCATAGCAAGCCCATGAGACCGAAGCAAGTAAACCAAGCCAAACCCCTATACCATACGAAGACATATTAGAAAACAGATCTGCAATATTTTTATTAAAAAATAGCCCTAACCCAATTAGTAAGACTAAAATACCAATGATCTGAGTTGGTCTTAGTCGCTCTTTAAAAATTAAAGCGCTTGACACCATAAATATCACAATGCCAGTTTGCCCAACAACTTGGGCTGTTGTGGCTGAAAGGTATTGAACTGCACTAGCAAATAAAGCAAAATTACCCAGCAATCCAAATCCAGCAATTATCAATAAAATAAAGCGACGGCGTTTTTTAAACATCATTAAACTAGGAAATTGCTTTTTGTAAACCAACCAAATGGTAATCCCAAGCGCTGAAATAGCTAACCTAGACCAGGCTAATGTCAAGGGATCAACAACCACTAGTGCATATTTCATTGCAACTGGCACAATACCCCACATCACCGCAGTTAACATGGCAAGTGCAAAACCTAATTTAACATTTTGCTGTTTTATCATATCGCTATCGATTTTATATGCGTTTAAAGAAAAGAAAAAAGCCCCACAATAACTGTGAGGCTTTTATAACTTTTGACCCGCTATTAAGTTAGCTATTTGCAACTACGCTAACATAACGACGGTTTTTAGGTCCTTTAACTTCAAATTTTACTTGCCCATCAATTAAGGCAAATAGAGTATGATCGCGACCACAACCTACATTGGTACCTGGATGAAATTGAGTTCCGCGTTGACGAACTAAAATATTACCCGCAAGAACTTCTTGACTACCATAACGTTTAACACCTAAACGTTTACTTTGGGAATCACGACCATTACGTGATGAACCACCAGCCTTCTTATGTGCCATTGTGCGATACTCCTATTAAGCGATTGCAGTGATCTTCACATCAGTGAACCACTGACGGTGACCTTGTTGTTTACGATAGTGTTTACGACGACGGAATTTAACAATTTTCACTTTGTCACCACGACCGTGCTCAACAATTTCTGCTTTAATTGTTGCACCTTCAACAAACGGAGCACCAACTTTGATGTCTTCACCATTTGCTACCATTAAAACTTTATCGAAAACAACTTCTGAACCTGTTTCGACTTCAATTTTTTCCAAGCGAACGACTTGCCCTTCGCTAACTCGGTGTTGCTTACCACCACTTTGGAAAACTGCGTACATACTTAACTCCGCAATAAAAAGCAGACGATTACTTGATTAAACATATATGTCTGCATTGATTAATCTTATAGGGCGTGAATTTTACGCAAAATTTATGCTTGTTGCAAGCGCTGTTTACCAAAAGATCGCAAAAAGTTACAAAAAAGATCAGCGGTACACTTTTTTCAAGCTACAATAATCATAAATTATTAGTTACCCAAAACAAATTATAAAATAATGATGAGTGCTTATACACCGAAAAGAAAAATTGGCCACACCGCATCAATTATTAACCGTTTAACGCTATTATTGTTTTTTTTAGGAATGATTGCTTTAGTCGCATTATCGTTTTCAATTCAGGTAGCCAACGATGCCAAAGGTGGCGCATACATGGTAAATCAATTGGGGCTACTGAGAATGAAAAACTACCAATTGCTTACTATGATACCACTGGATGAAAGAGAGTATGACCGTTTAAATATATTTAGTGATATTGCTTCATCACAACCGCATTTAATGCTTTTAAAACGTTATGACTTAATGAATGAATTTAATCAATTACAACTTGATTGGAATACTCACATTGCCATTAAAATACAGCAAGCAAAAAAATTGAATGAGATAAAAACTGACATTGAAAACTATGTGACTCGTATCAACCATTTGGTGCATAAGATTGATCAAAAAACCGAAAGTAAAATTTACTATATTTCTCAATTACAACAATTATTTATTGCCATTATTGTCTGTTTTTTAATTGTTCAAATTTATTACTTGCGTTATTACCTGCTTGCACCATGGCAAAAGCTACTAGATATGGCTGAAGCTATTACAAATCACAATTTTAAAGAACGTTTTAATATTAGAACCCCAAAAAATGAGTTTGATTTACTAGGGCTGGCTTTTAATCGGATGTCAGAGCAGATCGAATCACAATATTTATTGCTAGAACAACAAGTTGCTGAAAAAACAGCCAGGCTACAACAAACCAATAAAATCGTTTCATTTCAATACCAAGCAACGAAGCAACTACATACTTCAGAGCCATTATGTGCCCGTTTTTTAAAAATCCTACGTCAATTAGAAGAGTTAGTGCCATTAACTCACTTTCAAATTCGCTTTTATGAATCCGATGATCCTGAGCATTATCAACAAGCCAGTTACGATAACGAGCAAAAATTACCTTATTGCCAAAGCCCTAAATGCAATGCATGTTTAATCTCGTCCAAGCATGGTTCCGAAAAAAACCTTCAACGCCATTGGTATCTTCAAGAAAACGGAGAAAAATATGGGATATTATTTGCTTTGCAACCAACGGGATTAATATTAACCGATGAGCAAGAAAGCTTAATTATGGGGCTCATTGAGCAAATGACTACAGCAATGAAGCTAGAGAGAAAAATAGAACAACAGAAACAATATTTATTAATGAAAGAACGCTCTGCTATGGCCAGAGAACTGCATGATTCGATAGCACAATCACTTTCTTGTTTAAAAATACACCTTAGTTGCTTACAAATGCAATCAGATCTCACATCGCAAAGCAGTATTGATTTATTAGCAACCATGCGTAAAGAGATCAATCTTACCTATTCACAATTAAGAGAACTCATCACCTCTTTCCGTTTACGTCTCAATCGCACAGGCTTTTATGCAAGTTTAATCGAACTCATTGAAGAGTTTAACCAAAAATTACAATTCAATATTCAATTTGAATACCAATTACCACTTAATATTATTAATAGTAAATATGCATTTCATTTATTACAGATTATTCGAGAAGGGCTAAATAATATATACAAACATGCAAAAGCCACACAAGTCGCTGTCAATTTAAAAATGAATGATGACCAAATTGTTTCTGTTTGTATTGAAGATAATGGTATTGGTTTACAAAACAATATTAAACAGGATAATCGTTATGGACTAATTATTATGCGTGATAGGGTTGAAATACTAAATGGCAATTTATCAATCAACAGCAAACCTCATGTAGGAACACAAATTATGGTAGCATTTAAAGCAAACAAAACCATTCCATTAAAAAAAATAGATGAGTAAAAAATGGAACAAATAAATAGTTCAATTCTTCTTATTGATGATCACCCAATGTTAAGAAATGGCGTGAAACAATTAATAAACACAGTAAACCATTTTGAAATTGTGGGAGAAGCTGGCTCAGGTATCGAAGGGGTTAAATTAGCCCAAGAGCTCGATCCTGATATTATTCTGCTCGATATCAATATGCAAGATGTCAATGGGCTAGAAATATTGCGCTATTTACGGGAGAAAAACATCGCAAGTCGCATTATTATGTTCACCGTATCGGACGCAAAAGAAGATATTATCACGGCACTAAAAACAGGTGCTGATGGGTATTTATTAAAAGATATGGAACCAGAGGATTTTCTAAAATCACTCAAAGAAATCTCGCTTGGAAAGCTAATTATGGATGATGCGATTTCACATATTATCCTCAATTACATGCGTCATGGTGAAGAACAGCTTACTAATCAAACTCACGATGTAAGCCTGTTGACACCAAGAGAAAATGAAATTTTTAATTTATTAGTTCAAGGCCTGCCGAATAAATTAATTGCAAAAGAGCTAGGTATCGTAGAAAGTACTGTAAAAGTACACATCAAAAGCATATTCAAAAAACTTAATTTTAAATCACGAATGGAAATGACCGTATGGTATCTACAAAGTAAGGAATAATCTTATCCATTGAAAAATAAAAATAGATAAATCGTTATGCGTTATCTTTGTTTAATAGGGTAAAACGATTTATAACATAAAAACTTCCTGTTCGGCGAATTAGTAAATAACATTATTCATTTAACAAAATAACAAACATCACAAAAATCAAACAAAGCATTGAAAACTAGAAAGATATGATAACTTATAATAGAATTGTGCAAATAAATAGCTGCTATTTATAGCCATACACACAAAATCTACAATAGGAATATTTGAAATGCCAATATTGATTAATGCTTATTCGACAGTCACTCACCCACCAGCCATTGATTTCCCTTGTGAACGTTTATATCATCGTGGATTAGATGATCCTGAATTGATGAAACACCTTGATGGTTTTATCGGTTATGTCATGCAAGCAGGCGATGGGCAGATGAATTCACGTCGTTATGCTTTGTATCGTCATATCCAACGAGTTAAACACCAATGGGCCTTTGAGATTGAAGAAGATAATTTCAATAAATTTACTACTTGGGGGTGGCAGGTAAATGCCATTATATTGATGCCAGATGGCACGATTCGAAATCCTGATGGCGATGTCTTACAAGATCCTGATGGGGATATTGATTTAGATGCAGTTATGCCTTACCCACCAGAAGCATTAAAGCGCAAAGCAAAAACGGAGCAGTATTTAGCTAAATTAGGATTGCATACACCGACACATTTACCACCGGTTATTGCTGAATCAGAAGTCATACTTAGAACACCAGAAGAAGTCGCTGCACGTGCTTTAGCGATAATGTTAACAGGTATTCAAGCCGAAAGTTTTCGAGAAAATGATCCGATTAATCCGATGGAATTTAAAGAACGTTGCCCAACGGGGTTTGCGGCTTTATCAAATAATGAACGTGACTTTATTTATAGCGAGCAACCAACAGAGCAAGATGTAATAGATATGTCTTGGAAATATGAGGCACTATTACCTTTACAATGGGCAATCAAGTGGCAATCTGAGCTCCCTTTTGCTGATACTATCTGTAATGTTTCATCGTTAGTTGACGAAGGGATGCAACACTGTGAGCAAGATAATTCTACAGTAACCTTAAGACCAGTTAGTGAATTGTTAGATGCTTTAGATTTACATTACCGCTTACATTGGATAACCACAGATTATCAAATGAAAGATAAGCAACCACCCGCTTCAATAATAAGTGACGTTATTCAAGAGCGCCATTATGCATTAAATTGGTTAACTTGCTTTGAAAATGCGGATTGGGATGATGTCGATACACCGACCTAATATTTTGTCTTATTATTTAGCAGGCACCATGCCGTATTAAATTAGTAGATACTGTATTAAATTAGTAGATACTTTATTCATTGGCTAATGATTCATCTCATTAGCCATTTTTTAAAGTGAATAACTGAACCTTTTATAAGTAACGAAAAAATACAATCGTAGCATTGCGCACCACTAAAACTAATTTAGCTGTTCCCATTACTATCAGAAAACCAACTCAGTTTTTCACGTAATGCCACAACCGGGCCAATAATAATTAAACTCGGACTACAAGCTTGTAATGATAGTTGCGTTAAATGACATAACAAACCCGATATAACTTTTTGCTTCGTTGTTGTACCTTCTTCTACAATGGCAACTGGCGTATTTGCATCCATACCATGCTTAATTAACTGTTTTTCGATGTTTGCAGCTTGAGATAATCCCATATAAAAAACCAGTGTTTGTTTTTCGGCTGCTAAACTTTGCCAATCAAGGTGGCTACCATCTTTCAAATGCCCTGTAATTAACCGTACACTATGCGCGTAACTTCGATGCGTTAATGGAATGCCGCTATAAGCAGAACACCCCGACGCTGCCGTAATGCCTGGCACGACCGAAAAAGGAATATCAGCGTTAAATAATGTTTCTAACTCTTCACCACCTCGACCAAAAATAAAAGGATCGCCACCTTTTAAACGCACAACACGCTTACCTTTTTTAGCTTGCTGTAAAAGAATTTGATTGATTTGTTCTTGAGGCACACAATGAAATCCGGCTCGTTTACCAACAAAAATACGTTTAGCATCTCGGCGAGCAAGATTCATAATTTCATCTGAGACTAATCTATCATAGACAATAATATCTGCCTGCTGGATCTGTTGTAATCCTTTTAAAGTCAATAACCCAGCATCACCAGGACCCGCTCCGACTAACACAACCTCACCTCGAGAATCAAGCGAGGCATCAAATAACTCATTAGTGAGCTTCTCAACACGCTCAGAATCATTATTTGCAATTGCTTGAGCCAACCTGTCATGAGAAAACAACCTTTCCCAAAAACGACGGCGCTCAGTGATTGTTTGATAGGTTTTTTTAACTTTATTGCGCAAATAACCTGAATATTTAGCCAGTTTTCCTAAATGTTCGGGCAAAATAGATTCTAATTTCTCACGCAATAATCTAGCCAAAACAGGAGCATGCCCCTCTGAAGACACGGCTACCATAATAGGCGAGCGATCGATAATTGAAGGCATAATAAAACTAGCCTCCTTAGGAGAATCAACCACATTACAAAAAACACACCGTTTTTCAGCCTCAAGGCTCACTTTTTGGTTAATATCTTGGCAATCTGTGGCAGCAATAACCAGCCACTTATTATCAAGTAATTGTGCATTAAATTCCCCTTGAACTAGGGTAAGTTGCTGTTGTTCATGCCAACACATAAATTGCTCATTAAACGATTGAGAATTAACCGTAAGACGTGCGCCCGCTTCAAGTAATAGCCGCGCTTTACGTTCAGCAACTTCACCACCACCGACTAACAAACAATCACGGTTTTCTAACTTACAAAATAAGGGGAAATAATCCATAACACCTCAAAATAAAACATCTTTTTAACAATTTACTGATAATCAATCTAACAATAGCACTCTATGCATTATTCTGTGTTTAACTACCTTGCTATTTTGTATGACTTGTAACAATCAACGCCAAACACAATGCTAATTAAACATTCTTTATTGAAAGAGGGGAAATTCGCTATATCGCCCCTCCGATTTAAGCTAATGAGTTGAATAACCAACTTTTTATTCAGCAGTAATTAAGGTCGCTCAGCTCTAGGCGTTGAATACCAGTATCCGAGCCCCATAAATAACGCACCAGAAACAATATTTCCTAATGATACCCATAATAGATTATGACCAATTCCAGTTAGCGTGTAAGCATCACTATGGTTACCAAACCAAGAAAGCGAAAAAAGCGTCATATTGGCGATTGAGTGCTCATAACCACAAGCGATAAATGCTAACAAGCACCACCAAATTGCAATAAATTTTGCAGACCCTTCAACACGATTAGCCATCCAAATTGCTAAACAAACTAGCCAGTTACATAACACACCTCTAAAAAATAATGGGCAAGCCGCGGCCGATGTTTTTGCTAAAGCCGCAGTATGCACAAGGCTAGTATCGGTAGATAATAAAGGCGTTGCCGCATAAAAATACAGTGCCGCAACAAAAATTGAACCAACTAAATTTCCCAGCCATGTTTGTGGCAATACTAACCACATCTGCGTGTGTGTAATTTTTTTGCATTTCACCCCAAGCGTTAAAAACATGGTATGCCCAGTAAATAATTCTGATCCAGCAATTACCACTAACGTTAATGCGATCCCAAATGTCGCCCCCATAACTAAAGGTCTTATTGAAGGTTCAACCAAATTACCCAAAGTAAAAATTAAAATAATACCAAAACCTACATAAGCACCCGCCATGGCTGAACTTACCCAAAAACCGAATGGATTGGTTTTTGCCAAGCGAACAATACGCGCTGCATTAGCAGCACATTTATTGATTGTCTCTGTATACATATTTTTACCCTCTTAAAAAGATATTTAATTTGATTTAACCTGCACAGTACCATCATCATTAACATTCACTTGATAATAGGCGATAGAATATTGTTCATCATCCAAACAATAACCGTCTTTTAAACGAAAACGCTGTTTTTTTAGTGGGCTGGCAACATATAGCTCATTTTCATGCTGTCCAATAATGCCTCGCGATAACACACTTGCCTTAGCAAAAGGATCAATATTACTAATCGCATAAAGATCAGCATTATTATATGGACGAAAAATAGCAACGTGATCATGACCAACAAGCGCACAAACTCCGGTGCCTGGCAAAATATCATCAAGCTTACAAACCGTTATCCATTGACTCATACTATTCCCCTAACATTATTTTACGTTCTTCTGCTGTAGCAGGTCGATGCTGATCGCGCTCCGCTACAATTTGCACATTTTCATCACGCTGATTACTATTAATAAAGTGAGCAAATCGAACTTGATTTTCAGGATTTTCAACCGTCTTTTTCCACTCACACACCATTAATTTACGTAAGCGCGCCATTTCGCTTTCTAGTTCAGCATTAATCCCTAACTTATCGTCAACAATAACACTACGCAAATAATCAATACCGCCCTCTAGATTTTCAAGCCAGACGGATGTACGTTGTAACTTATCAGCGGTACGAATATAGAACATAAGAAAACGGTCAATGTATTGAATTAGCGTATTTTTATCTAGATCAGCCGCAAGTAAATCAGCATGGCGAGGCTTCATACCACCATTACCACAAACGTAAAGATTCCACCCTTTCTCTGTAGCAATCACACCAATATCTTTACCTTGGGCTTCGGCACATTCACGCGTACAACCTGATACACCTAACTTAAATTTATGCGGTGCCCGAATACCTTTATAGCGATGTTCTAACTCAACGCCAAAACCCACACTATCACCCACACCATATCGGCACCATGTGCTACCAACACAAGTTTTTGCCATTCTTAATGCTTTAGCATATGCATAACCACTTTCAAAACCGGCATCAATAAGCTCCTTCCAAATAGCTGGAAGATCATCTTTTTGCGCACCAAATAAGCCAATACGTTGTGAACCAGTAATTTTAGAATAGAGGTGATATTTTTTAGCTATTTGACCAACAGCAATTAACCCTTCTGGCGTAATTTCACCACCGGCGCTACGCGGAATCACCGAATAAGTACCATTTTTTTGAATATTTCCCAAGAAAATATCATTACTATCTTGCAAAGGGATTAAATCATCTTTAAGAATATAATCATTCCAACTTGAGGCTAATAACGATCCAACGGTGGGTTTACAAACCTCACAACCATAGCCCTGACCATGTTTTTTAATCACTTGATCAAATGACGTTAAACCCTCAACACGAATTAAATGGTATAACTCCTGACGAGAATATTTAAAATGCTCACATAATGCGTGACTAACCTCGATCCCTTGTTTAGCTAATTCCATATTAAGGATTTGGGTCACTAAGGGAATACACCCCCCACACCCTGTGCCCGCTTTTGTTTCGGCTTTTATTGCTGCAACGGTATGGCAACCTGCATTAATTGCATTAACAATTTTTTCTTTCGTTACATCAAAACAAGAACAAATTTGGGCCGAATCAGGAAGCGCTTCAACGCCCATCGTAGGTTTTGCTCCTGCATGAGCAGGCAATATCAAAGTATCGGGGTGCTCTGGCAGATCCATATCATTAAGCATTAATTGTAATAAATTACTATAGTCTGAAGTATCACCAACAAGCACTGCGCCCAATAACTTGTTATTATCTTGAGAGACAACTAATTTTTTATAAATAGGAACCGTTTCATCTAAATAAACATAGCTACGGCTACCGATTGTTTTCGCTTTAGCATCACCAATACTGCCGACATCTACTCCCATTAATTTTAATTTAGCGCTCATATCTGCGCCTTCAAATGGAGTTTGCTCACCCATTAAATGCGCCAAGGCAACCTGCGCCATTTTATATCCTGGTGCAACTAAACCAAATACTCTGCCTTGCCAACAAGCACATTCACCAATAGCGTAAATATCAGGATCAGAAGTTTGGCAATAGTCATTAACCACAATGCCACCACGTTGGCCAATTTCAAGCTGACATGCTTTGGCAAGCTGATCATTCGGGCGAATACCTGTTGAGAAAACAATAAAATCAATTTCAAGTGATGTGCCATCAGCAAATTGCATAATTTTACCCGATGGTGTGTGAATAATTTCTTGGGTATTTTTGCTAGTGTGAACGCTAACGCCCATACTTTCAATTTTTCGGCGTAACTGCTCGCCTCCCATTACATCAAGTTGCTCTGCCATTAATACTGGTGCGAATTCAACGACATGTGTTTGTATTCCCAAGTTTTTTAATGCACCGGCAGCTTCAAGCCCCAACAAGCCACCACCAACAACCGCCCCCGTTTTACAGTGGCTAGCACATTCAGCAATAGCATCAAGGTCTTCAATGGTTCGGTAAACAAAACAATTTAAACCATTAGCGCCTTTAATCGGTGGAACCCATGCATAAGATCCTGTTGCAATGATCAATTTATCATAACTAACAATTCGCCCCGTCTGTGAATGAACTTCTTTACGCTGACGATTGATTAAAATAGCGCGTTCATTAAGTAATATGTTAATGCCATTTTCTTCATATAGCCCTTCACGAACTAAAGAAAGTGCTTCAGCAGTATGACCGGAAAAATAAGAGGAAAGATGAACGCGATCATAGGCAAGGCGAGGCTCTTCACAAAAAATAGTAATATTAAATTGATTAGGCGACATTTTATCAATTAACTCTTCAACAAAACGATGCCCAACCATTCCATTACCAATGATAACGAGGTTGGTTTTACTCATACAACAACTCCAAATTTATTTTAATTTAATCATTTAATTTTTATTTTGCTCACATTGTATGAAACTTTGTACAGAATATAACTACTCTCAAGGATTACTACTTTAGTGGTAAAGATAAGGCTATTTTAAAAAAAGTTTATTTGAAAATAAGCAACAATGACAATTAGTTATAAAACAATATCGACTCCCCTCCCATAACCAACCCATAAAAAATAGTTAAAAAAGTTGCCAATTATAATTAACTTTATATAATTAGCCGACTAAATAAATTGAGTAATGATAATTGAATTACAATTCAAGAAAACTTCCTTCACGCGAAACTTTAGCAAAAGCGCAAAGATTTACTGATGAAACCATTGAGGTTTCCGGTGTCGATCTTGTCCTTAGTTTAATCACTACCGCCGATTTAATTCGCTCAAATATTTATGCGCAACTGGCAAAAGATTATGATGTATCTGAAGGAAAATTTGCGTTGTTAATGTCCTTGTATAGTGAAGGAGAAACTTGTGCTAGCGAGCTCGCATTAAGAGTCGGCGTTACACCGGCAACCGTTTCGGTAATGGTAAAACGAATGTTAGCTACCCAAGATCCTTTAATATCAATGACGAAAAGTGGACAAGATGGCCGCTCCCGACTCATCACGCTCACCACGACGGGAGTGAATCTTATTCAAAAAGCATTACCTGATCACTTAAAATCGATTCGCGCTTTTGCTCAAGTCTTAAATCCACAAGAGCAAGAATCTTTAATTGCAATGTTGCGCAAATTATTGCGGAAATAATTGCTAGTATTTATTAATAATCGTAATATTTTAACCATATACTTAGCTGACTAAATAAATGAAAAATAAATTAAACTTCAATAATTTACCTAAAAACATTAAAATCCCTGTTATCTTTTTATTGCTACTTCTTTTTGGCTCAATACTAATTTGTCTTGGTTCCAGAAACGATGCTGTCACTGTGGCAAAAAGTATCAAATCAGGGGTATTAACTGCTGATGAAATCAATATTGCATTCCAAAATGTTGGTGGAAAGGTCATAAAACGATTTGTTCAAGAATCACAATTCGTAAAAAAAGGCGATCCTTTAATGCAACTTGAAGATATTGATACCCAACTATCTATTGATCGCTTACAAGCATTGGTCGACAGCCAAACCGCTGCGGTCAATCAAGAACAAGCAGCAATCGAAATCACTGAAAACGAAATCAATCTTAATGAACTATCAACATGGCGCAAAATAGAAGAAGTCAAAGCAGGCTTAGAGGCAGCAAAATCAGCTCGAGATTTGGCTAATACTGAATTTCAACGCCATACTCAATTAAGAAAAGCCGGTGGATCTTCACAATCGCAACTCGACGCGGCGCGCAATGCCTACATCAACACAAAAATGCAAGTTGTCCAGATTGAAAGTCAATTGTCAACATTAATGATTGGCGCAACCCCTGAACAAATGACGCAATTTGAACAAACCCGAAATGCGACCGGTATGACATTGCAATCAATCACAATTGCTAAACAAAAATTGCAAAATCGTCAAAATCAACTTGCTCAGATCCGGGCTCAATTAGCACAAGCGGAAACCGATTTAAAACAGCTCAAAGTCAATTACAACCGCCTTACATTAGTTGCACCAGAGGATGGCAAAGTACTAAAGCTGATGTTTGAAGATGGTGAAATGGTGCCGGCTGGTGCGCCTGCGGTATTGTTAGAAACTGATCGCAAATATATTGATATTTATGTTAACGAAAAAATGGTTAATGATTATCAGCCAGGTACTCAGGTAAAAGCGAATGTTATTGCACTCGACAAAACAGTAAAAGGCACCGTACGTTTTGCAACCGCGGCGCCTTCATTTGCTGATTTACGCATGACTCGCGAACGCGGCCAAGCCGATTTAACATCTTACCAAGTCAGAATTTATATAGAATCCATTCCTAAATTATTAACTGGAATGACACTTGAGGTTAATCAATGATGCAAAACATCATTAAATCTATGCTTGAAGAGCTTGATGCGATGCTATCAGGCCACTTCATCCCTTATTATAAAGTGTGTTTGGGCTTAGCCGCTATCGTGTCGCTTATTTTTTCAATGGTATTGAGCCATGGCTCTGTTTTTGAAGGAAAAATTGCGGTTATTGATTTAGACAGTTCGAATTATTCCACTGAACTAATCAGCAAAGTGAATACCTCGCCTTTTATTGAAATATCTGAGGTCATTCACTCACCAATAAACCCAATTACCTTAGTTTCACACGATAGTAATTTAGGGGTGCTATATATCCCCAAAGGGCTGGAAAAGTCATTAAAGAAAGGCGATAAAACAGTTAAATTAGGTTACTTTGTTGATGATACGAATGATGCACAAAACGCTAAAGTCATGCAAAGTCTTAACGAAATCATTCCTGAGCTAGGGGTAGAATTAAGCGTTGGTAAAGTTGCTGCATTAGGGCAAGGAAGAGAAGCAACCGAAGCGACTTTATCACCAATGCAATTAAAAACACGCTACATGTTTAACCCGGCGAGCTCATCAACAATATCGACAATTATTTATTTTGTTTACTTCTTCTCGTCGCTGACTTATGGACTAACATCGTTAATGATTATCGGCCGCTTAAAAAGCACAGGAATGTGGAATACCGTTGTCGAGCGTGGATTTTTGCCACTATTGGCGCGAACCGTGCCTTATGCCCTATTTTACACCACCGCGCTAACGTTAATTACCGCAATATTGGTCATTTTTGGACAACTGCGTTTTGATGGTAACTATTTTGCATTCGTACCTAGCGTATTTATGACAGGACTTGCATTTGGCTGGTTAGGATTTTTACTTTCTTGGAACACCAACCATCCTGGTGAAGGGGCAAGCCGAATGATATTTTTAGTGCCACCGGGATTCATCATGGGCGGCTCAACCATGGCGGTCGGGATTATGCCTATTTGGGCCTATTATGCCAGTCATGCCTTTCCATTAGTTTGGTTATTCCGATTTTTCCGTGACTGCGCTATGCGTGGGCGCTCGTTTATTGATATGCTTTCAACCTATGGGATCTTTATCATCTATTTAACGGTTATTGCTTTTGTTGTGATGATGTTTGTTGAGCGAGTAAAAAAGACAGCAAAAAACTAATTTTTTGTCAAAAAGTTTCAAATAACATCTACGTTTCAGTAAAAAATTGATACCACACCACATCAATTTTTACCCCTCGATGAATGTTCACCGAGGGGTAAATTTATAGTTGGCACTTCTTTTTTAGAATATTACAACAATGACTTTATAAAGCTGAAGCTAACTAACGTCACTTCCCCCGCATACAAACGACCTTTAAGTTATCATCTAAAAGATTCACACCAAATTTCATCAAACTCCTCTTGATAAATTTGGATTTTAAAATAAAGAGAAATACAAACTACAATCATCGATAAAAAAGTACTAAAAACGATTATTGATAATATATCCTTCAATTCAATATAATGAACGGCCAATAAAGCAATAATAGAATACAGACAAAAAACAAGACTAAAAAAATAAACCATAGGGAAAATAAATAATTCGTCATTTTCTTCGTTACTTTGGACGGTTCTATCCGATAATTGCATAATATAAATATCGTTATTTCCTTGCGCAGCAATCATTTGCCCCTTTTGTCCCTGATTTACCCCATCAGCAGCCAGTGCTAATGCAAGCCATGCATGGCTTTCGCCTAATTTACCTAAATTAATATCTAATGGATAAACCTTATTTGGCGCAATTATAATTTCACCATTAATATCAAAAAATGTCTCCTTTAAAATATTTAATGCAGAAGAAGATAAAGATGTCGTCCATAATTGATTAACTCGTTTCTTTTCAACCTGCTCGGCTTTAATTAAATAACCAATATCATCACTTAAATCAGTAAGTTCGGTTTTAAGAGGTCGAAACACTCTTAATTTGGATAGATTTAATGCTTTATTAACATTAGAAAATAATAATGCACAGCAATATTCACTAAAAGATAATTGGTTCTTAACATCGTATACTAAATTAATCATTAAAATAGATTCATCATATTTTGTATCTATCCATTCATCGATGATTTCAGGCGAAGGGATGCAATCGGATAACACAATATCAGACTCGTTAATATTAATATGATTTAAATGACAATAATTAGCTAAAACCATAACCGCAGCATCTGAACTTTGAGTCATATTTAATAGCACTTTGATTTTTTGCAAGCTATTAATTTTAGCTTTCATTGGCATAATAATTTTTTCAAACACATAAAATAGTGGCGAACTACTCATTTCATGTATAACTGAAATCGGCATTACTTTATCGGGATTCATTGGTTGACTGCCTTCTAGCCCCATAACTTTTAAAGCAAGATTATCGATTTCTGTTAAATAACAATAATCAACTAACCCAATTGATTCTCTTGCCCATATCTGCCATATCGCTAGTTTATTTTTAATATTTAAATTAAAAAATAGCGCCTTAATTAATTGTGAATGGTAAAAACTATAAATAAACCCCGTTATAGATAAACTAAAAAATAGCGGTACAATAACAAGATAAAAACCCCCTAATAATAAATTAGATAGCACACTGTTTCCATTAATGAGTAACACTATAAATTCAAAAAAAATGGCGCTCAACACAAAAACCAATAAATAAATCCAGATAGAAAAATTTTTAGGTAGTACTTTTTCTGGTATATTAGGTACTCTCCATTTCATGTTTCACTCCCTACAACAGATAATGTTGAAATAAGCTCACAGCCACAAGCAGCTTTACAGCCATTAATGGCAACAGATCGACTATACATTTTCCAAGTCGGATGCCCGTCAACAATATGATTTACACCATGCCCCTTTATCGGACAAGATACCTGATCGCCAACTAATGCAACTGGCTTACCGTCAAAAATAGCACCAGATGCACTTATCACACATCCTCCATGGGAATGCGGATCGCCTAATCGAATTACACCTTTCATAAAGTCATTCCTAAAATTATCCTAAAATATTTTTACTTTTCCGCCCCAACCTCACAACGTATTTTATCCCAACCTTGGTAAGGTTCGGGTTTTAGATTTTTTATTGAATTTACCCGTAATTGATATTCTTTATTGTTGAGCAGTTTTTTATAAGCACCAAACTTAGAGCCATTCCTAACCCTTTCATCAGAAAATGCCGCTGATGGATAAAAAATTTGATAGTTACTTAATCCATTTTCATAATCAATTCGATTATATCTATAAGAAGCCCCAAATATCACCTCATGATTTTTTAAAATAAAATAGCCGGTATTACCCGAAATAGTAATCGGTGTATTTGGTTTTTCCGGTTCATAATAAGTATCCTCAATTGGCGAATCATCCACCCCAATAAAGTAAGCCACTTCTTCTCCGGGGACAGCAGCCATTGGAGAGACCATCGCTTTTATAAAATGTCTGCCCCCATCGACTGAAAAAACAAAATCGGACAGATCATCGGTAGGAATGGCAATATACTGTTTGCCGGGGTTATAGTAGTTAAATTTCGGTAAATGATAAGCCGTATAAAATCGTTCGGTAATTAAGGTATGAATATTATTTTTATCATCATGATACCAAATCAATCCACTGCAATTTTCACCTTGTAGCTCTAAATAACGATCGGCATCATATCGATAAATTACCTGCCGCTTTTTACTGAC
>NZ_LZGV01000063.1:0-3727 GCF_001690265.1 Gilliamella sp. HK2 | reverse complement strand
ATGGCATCAAATAATCAAAAGAAAATAGATGGAAACACACCGGTATTTTCACTTGAGAAGTCTGATTATGATAAACTTTTCAATAATGCGAAACCATTAAATCAATACCCAATAATAAAAAAATTTGATGATTACTATGCTGATACTACTATTTTATATGGAGAAATTCAGCCCTTAATAAAAGAATTAGAAAGCCTTATTAAAACAAAAAAGCTACAGCTTGAATCAATTATTCATTTTATTGATTTTCTGGAAAAATCATTTAATAATGGTTTAAATGTATATATATTCTGTGACTAAGCGACCTGATTAATACCTCAAAATCAAAATAAAGCGAGCTCTACAACCATAGCTAGTTCTTGTGAGATGGCTTAACAATAATTAAGAAAACCGGCCCGAATCATCCTACCAGCCTATATATCTATACCGACCAGAACAGCTACGAACCGCTAGCACGTATAGGCACAGACGGCAACCAAGAACAACATATCCGCTATTTCCACACCGATCTGCACGGCTGTCGGGAAGAACTTACCGATACAACAGAACCTCAGATATCAAGGACAATATTTAGACAGTGAAACCAGTTTACATTACAATACTTTCAGGTACGATAATCCGGATATAGGACGCTTTACACAACTGGGTTTGATTGGACTGTTGGGTAGCTTTAATCTGTATCAATATGCGCCAATCAAATCGTAGGGATTAATATGTAAAGCTCCAAATGGCTATAAAAAAGGCGATGTAAACATACATGGTAACTTATCGCCTAATGCGAATAGAGCTTCAGGCCATAAAAACACTAGATCTGATGCATTCGTACAAAGCCATCATCCAATACAAGCTGCTTGGACTAAAAGAAATATAACTAGTTATCGAAGAAATGTTGCACCAGCGGCATTATTACAATCTTTTTCTGGTTTACTACATGCTAACATTAGTCGTGCACAAAGAACTAGAAACTCACTTAATGGAGAATGGAATACAACCTTAAAACAAGAATTCAATATAAGTTACAGAGAAATACTTCACGCCGGTGTACCTAAAGCACAAGCAAAAAAGCGTTAAATGATTCTTACAAATATTTCGATAGCATTAGAAATGCTAATATAAATAATCCTTTTTTGACTTATAGAATATTAATTGAATGGTAAATTTTTATGGAAAAGAAATTAATTATAGAAATATTGTATACTCTTGAAAAAGAAATGAATATCAAATTTCCAAGTTTATATGTACGATTTTTGTCAGAAGAGGTTCAAGATAAAGAGCCGTATGAATTAATCACTGAAAAAGAAGAATATATATACATATATAACATATATGACATTCAAGAAAGAAATGATGTATATAGTATACAAAACATTGCACCCAATTATTTTTTAATAGGTCAAGATGGTGATGTAGGCTATTTTATATACGTCAAGAAAAATAATGAGTCTGATAATATATATAGTTTGGATTTAGGTGCTTTAGGCTCTTTAGAAATGAATAACGAGGCAACTGATATTTATCATTTAGGGAAATATATCGAATGACATATTTTTCAACATAAATAATACTAACCATATAATTTTATTATAGAATTAAGAATTACAACTAAAATATAATGTCTTGAAAAATGATTATGGAGAAGTGTCTTAACCGATAGAAAAGACCCTATCCTCAATTTTGTGTATTTGCCAGTTAGAGGTAACGGGTAATTTTGTCACCAAATTCTACAATAAACCGGCTCATTGCGCTTTTCCAGTTTTGGATCGGTATAGTTCATTTTTTGATGCTTGTCGGATAGCTAAATAAATCACATTTTTCACCGAATCATCCGTCGGGAAAACTTGCGTTTTTTGATAGCATGGCGAATGATGCTGTTCAGTGATTCTATGCATTGATGGTGTAAATTGCCTTACGAATATTTTTCGAATAGGCTGTCAAATTATTCCAATGACATCGCCATAATTGACTTATGTAGCTATATTTTTCATCTCACACCGATTCAAAGTGAGATAAAGCTTGTAAGGCTTACTCTTCGGTTCTAGCTTGATTAATTGCTTTAAAATCTTTAGTAATGCTTTATAGTATTTCCAACTAACAAGCTTTAAACTATTACCCACCCTATGCAAGGTACAGACACTGGATAAACGGTGTTAATTGCATCAGGAAAACTTTTTTAAACTATCAATACAAGTAATTAAAATATCTTCCACTCCTCGATTCTTCAGTCCAGTTAAAACCGATAACCAAAACTTATCCCTTTCATTTTCAGCTATCCAAGATCCTAATAGTTCTTTATTCCCCCTCAGAGTTGATGGCTAAAGCTAGAAAAATCAATTTATTGATAATACAGCCATCTTGTCTGACTTTGACCGCAATACAGCCTAAGTAAACAATGAGATAAAGCGTATCCAACGGTTTATTTTGCCACTCAATCACTTGCCCTTTAACCGCATCGCTCACCTTTGATATTAAGGCTAGTGATATATCAACGTCATACATATCTGTTTAAAGTTTTTTCAATTTCTCGTGTGGTCATGCCTTTGGCATACAGGAATAGAATTTGATGGTTGATTTTATCAATCCGAGTTTAATATTTTTTATTAACTGTGGTTCAAATGAGCTTTCTTTATTCCGTGAGATGGATAATTCTAACTCACCATCATCACTAATGGCTGTTTTTTTACTATAGCCTTACGATAATTACTACCTAACTTTTTATGATGTTTATCATACTCTAAGTGTTGGATTATATCCGTATTTAACGCTGCCTCAATGATGAATTTATTTAAAAAGCAGGTTAATTTACCCAAATCGTCTTGAATTTTTATGTTTTTAGCTAACTCAGTCGCTAACTCTTTTAATTTTTTTATCCATTTTTATTTACAGGGTCTATTTTTTATCTGTTACTGATATGTATTTAGGTTTTTTTCTACTTAAATTATCTAGTAAACTTTTATTGTCATCTTTCCACCAATATTCTTTATATATAGCTGGTTGTTTAAACTCATAAATACTAACTAAACCTAGTAAACCTGACGGGGAATCCGCATAAAATCCCAACCATTTCTTTCGGCACAGTACATTTTTAATCTTTCGTCATACCAGATTTGGTACCCTTTTTTATCCAATATATTGAATACAGTGTTTGATATATTTGAATATTCAGATAATGCCGGCATAAAATCAACTCCATCTAATAATTTCAATAGCTTCATTAGGAATTTTCCCTTTGAAGGGTCTTTCAATTGCTCTTGTAACTGCTCCTCTAAAATAGTACAGTAAAAAAGTAGAAAATTCTCTATGATAAAAACAAAAGAGGGATTTAATTATAAAAAAATGACTGAACATCAAATCGTAGCTTTTTAAAAGAAGCTAGGCTGGTTGTTCCTGTTAGAGAGCTGTGCGGTAAATAGGACATGGATAATTCGGTTTTTTATCAATGATTAATGAACTCATTTCATTCCAACATCAATTCAACATCAACTTATCATCTTCAATACGTTATTCTTCGGGCTATCCGCTCTAGATATTACTATACAAATAAGCGCTCCATTAAATAAAATACCAAACGTAAAAAAGCCCAGCATCACTGCTGGGCTTCACTAAATTTAAAAGTCTGGCGGCACCCTACTCTCACATGGGTAATACCCACACTACCATCGGCACTACGGCGTTTCACTTCTGAGTTCGGCATGGGGTCAGGTGGGACCACCGCGCTATTACCGCCAGA
>NZ_LZGV01000062.1:0-24146 GCF_001690265.1 Gilliamella sp. HK2 | reverse complement strand
CATTACAGATTAATAATTAATATAATTATTATTAATTTTAAGCTTTTAAATTTTAATATTAAATGAGTTATAAGTTAATAAAATATGCTATTAGAGAAGATAAAAGATAAATCCAAAGTAAAGGTTAGATTATTTGGAGTTACAATTTACAAAAGGTTGATATTCATAAATAAGCGAGAATTTTTGCATGGCTTTTTTATTATAGAGAAAACAAATAAACGTAGAATATTTCGTTTATTGGGGTTTAAGATCGCTTCAAAGAGATTAAAAATAATAAAAGAACTATCAACCAGAGAAAAAATGCTTTCAGGGAAAAGTGAATTAAGTAATCAATATGAGGCTTTAAAAGATTCATTACCTATTACTATTGAAAATATCAGTAAAATAATTGAATGTGAAACAATAAAAATCATAAGTTTCGGTGTTTTCGATAATCTATTAATTCGCCCATCTTTAGAATCAAAGGATGTATTACATCTGTTATTTCACACAGTAAAGAAAAAGTATAATATCGATTTGTGTAATGCTAGATTATTAGCAATTGATCAATTTGTTCATCAAAATGTATCGTTATCAGATATATACAATTTCATTGCAAAAAAACTTTCTCTTGATGAAAAAACAAAATTATTACTTCAACAAGAAGAATTAGAAATTGAGAGTAAATTACTTACAGTTAGAAAAGATTTTATGTATTTATATGATATAGCGGTTAAAAATAATAAAAAAATCATAGCTGTATCAGATACATACTTACCTGAGGATTTTTTACTTTCAGTTTTGCATAAGAATGGGTTTTGTAAAATTGAAAAAATATATACTCCGATTAGTTATAATAAGAAAAAAGATAATGGTGAATTATTCAACGATGTGATTAGTAATGAGAACATTGAACCATCAGCTATTTTTCACATAGGTGGTAATTATAATTCTGATTATTTACAGCCAATTGAAAAAAATATTACTGCAATCTATTATCCTTATGTAAAAAATATTTTAATATCAGAACGATCAATCTATAAAGAGATTCTTTCTGAATATGCGAATTTCGATTTAGGTCAAAGGTTGTTAATTGGATTTAGTTTTAATAGAATATTCGCTGACCATTATCAAATGCCTAAAAAACCTAATGTTTTTTCTGATATTAGTTGTTTATCTAGATTACTGTTATCTCCAATTGTATCATATATAGCATTAAAAATTCTGCAAAATAATGAAATTCAAAATAATTATGATAAAATTTATTTTGCTTCTAGTAATGAATGTCTAATTGAGTTTGCTTATAATTTTCTGAAAGATAAGTTATTGAATGAAAAATTACCGAGCCAAAGCCTGCTCATTTCAAAACGAATCTATCATATATTCAAATATGAAGATTTTATAAGATTTATAGAAAGTATTGATGATTGTGATAATGAACACTATAAATTTCGTAACATGCTTGAAGACGTTATTCTAGACAAGTCATTACTTAAAAAGTTACTTAATTTATTATCTGAAGAAGAGAGAGAGCTTTTATTTTTTGACAACAAAGAAAAATGCATTGATATTTTAAAACGTTTTAGTTTAATTCTTAATCAATATCTAATTAAGTTGAAAAATAACTTAGTGGATTATCTTGGACAAGAAGTAAAAGAAAATATAGGAAAAAGAGGCGTTGTTTTCAATTTAGAACATGATGAATTATTATCAGGAGTATTAACAAATATTACTCATATTTTATTTGATCAAATTTATTCTTTTAATGGAAATGATAATCTCCAAAAAATTAATGGCAACGTTAAGTCATTTTGTATTTCACCAACTATAAGTGATTCAACTTCTTTAAAAATACTAATGTGTTCTTTGTTTTCGCCTTCTAAATTACTTTTAGAGAATGAAAAATTTCAAAACGATTTGTTGGTAATCAAAAATGAGATTAAAGACTATTTAACTCAATTTATTAATGTATTTGGTTCATATGTGAGTTTTTGGGATATAACTGATCTATCTGCATTTGCTAAGCTTTTTGATTTTTCTTGGCAAAAATCTCCTTATTGTGAAATGAATCAATTAAGGCATGTATTTTATCAAGGAACTACTTCTTTTTATAAAACTAAATCTATACAATATCAATTAGTTATGGAAAATCATCAATTTGATAATGTATTTTCTGCAACTGGATTCATTAATCCGGAAAAAAGATATATTCCGAAGCATAAGTTATCATTATTATTTAATAAAAAAGTAGGAATTCACTGTCATCTTTATCATGTTGATATTTCAGAAGAAATATTAAAGTATTTACATGATTTTCCAGTTTCATTCGATTTAATATTAACTATTGCTGATGAAAAGAAAAGAGATTTATTAATTAATTTATTTAATAGAAAAGTAGTAAAAAATTTAAATATGCTGAGTATTATTTTAGTACCAAATCGAGGCCGAGATGTAGCCCCATGGCTAATCGAAACAAAAAGGTATCAAGATAAGTATGATTTATTTTGTCATATTCATTCTAAAAAAAGCCCACATTTATCATATTCATCTTCATGGCGTAATTACCTTTTTTCTAATTTGATCAAGAAAGAAAGTGTAATTGATATTTTTAATATTTTTGAACAAAATCAAAGTGTGGGTGTTGTTGTTAATGATTTCTATAGTGTGTTGAAACATGGACATATTCAAAATAATATTTCTTTAGCTGGTAATTATAATGAGCAAAAATTAGTAGATCAGCTAATTTATAAGATGGGGTTTTCAACAGAAATGTGCTTAAATGATGTGTTATTTGCTGCAGGAACTATGTTTTGGTACCGTCCAAAGGCTTTGGAACAGTTATTTTTTTTAAATTTATCTTATGAGGATTTCCCTAATGAACCTATAGGTGTTGGGGGAACTATTGCTCATGCTATTGAACGTTTACCTGTATTTATATGTGAGCAAAATGGGTATAAAGGTTGTGTTTATACAAAATATCCAAGTTAGTTTCAAAAGTTAAATATTATTAATATTTTATAATTAAACAATAAGTTAAAGAGAAGCTCAATGAAAGTTATTGTTACTGGTGGTGCTGGTTTTATCGGTTCCGCTGTCGTTAGGCATATTATTAATCAAACAGAAAATGAAGTTTTAGTCATTGATAAATTGACTTATGCAGGGAATTTGGAATCATTAGATGAAATATCTAAAAACGAAAGATTGCATTTTAAGCAAATTGATATTTGTGACCGAAAATTACTTGATTCCATAATCACTGATTTTAGACCAGATATTATTATGCATTTAGCTGCTGAAAGCCACGTTGATCGTTCTATTGATAACCCTTCTGCATTTATAGAAACCAATATAATAGGTACTTATACTTTATTAGAAGCATCTTTAACTTATTGGAAAACACTAGACACAACCAAGCAATCTACATTCCGTTTTCATCATATTTCAACTGATGAAGTGTATGGTGATCTGCATGGAACGAATGATTTATTTACTGAAAAAACACCTTATTCGCCAAGTAGCCCATATTCGGCATCGAAAGCTTCAAGTGATCATTTAGTCCGTGCATGGCATAGAACCTTTGGTTTTCCTACAGTTATCACTAATTGCTCAAATAACTATGGTCCGTACCATTTCCCAGAAAAACTAATCCCATTAATGATACTTAATGCTCTTGCAGGTAAGCCGTTGCCAGTATATGGTAATGGTCAACAAATTAGAGACTGGTTATATGTCGAAGATCATGCAAGAGCACTTTATCTTGTTGCAACTAAAGCAAAAGTAGGTAAGACTTATAATATTGGTGGGCACAATGAACAAAAAAATATTGATGTTGTAAATATGGTGTGTGAATTACTTGAGGAATTAGCTCCAAATAAACCAAATGGTATTAATTCTTATAAGGAACTTATTACTTATGTTACAGATCGCCCTGGGCATGATCAACGTTATGCTATTGACGCTTCCAAAATTTTTAAAGATTTAGGTTGGAAACCACAAGAAACATTTGAAAGTGGAATGCGTAAGACTGTAAATTGGTATCTGAATAACAAAAGTTGGTGTGAGCATATTAAGGATGGCTCATATATACGAACCAAGCAAAATATTATTAAATAAGGTATATTTATGAAAGGAATTGTGCTTGCAGGTGGTTCAGGAACCCGTCTTTACCCAATAACGAGAGGTATCTCGAAACAGTTATTACCAATTTATGATAAACCAATGATATATTATCCGTTATCTGTGCTTATGTTGTCTGGAATTCGCGATATTTTAATTATTACAACGCCAGATGATTTACCCATGTTTCAACGATTATTAGGGGATGGCTCACGATTTGGAATTAAGCTTAGTTACGCGGAACAACCAAAACCTGAAGGTTTAGCTCAAGCTTTCTTAATTGGCGAAGAGTTTATTCAAAAGCAACGTTGTGCTCTAATTTTAGGTGATAATTTATTTTTTGGTGAAAGTTTTGGGAAAAAACTAGAAAAAGTTGTGGCTCAAAAAGAAGGTGCAACTATTTTCGGTTATCGGGTAATGGATCCAGAACGTTTTGGTGTGGTTGATTTTGATAAAAACTTTAAAGCGCTTTCCATTGAAGAAAAACCCATTAAACCAAAATCTGATTGGGCCGTTACAGGTTTGTATTTTTATGATGAAAATGTCGTCGAAATGGCCAAAAAAGTTAAGCCATCAAAAAGAGGAGAGCTAGAAATAACCACTCTTAATCAGATGTATTTAGATGCGGGATTACTAAATGTTGAGATACTTGGTAGAGGTTTTGCGTGGCTAGATACTGGAACTCATGATAGCTTACTTGAAGCCTCATCATTTGTTCAAGTTATAGAGAAAAGACAAGGTTTAAAAGTAGCTTGTTTAGAAGAAATCGCATTCAGAAATAATTGGTTAAGTATGGAGCAAGTGCGTAAGGAGTCAGCTAATTTAGGCAAAACATTATATGGAAAGTATTTAGCTAAGTTAATTGAGTCATAGGTATTATAATGAAAGTGATCCAAACAGATATTCTTGATGTAAAAATAGTTCAACCTACAGTTTTTGGTGATCACAGGGGGTTTTTTTTAGAAACCTTTGTGCAGAAGCGTTATCAAAAAATGTTAGGGATTGAACTTAACTTTGTACAAGATAACCACTCTCGTTCACAAAAAGGGGTGTTAAGAGGTCTGCATTTTCAAAAAGAAAACCCTCAGGGAAAGCTTGTTAGAGTTGTTCGAGGTGAAGTATTTGATGTGGCTGTCGACATCCGTAAAGACTCGCCAACTTATGGAAAATGGGTAGGTGTGATTTTATCGGAAGATAATAAAACTCAATTATGGATACCTCCAGGTCTAGCACATGGTTTTTTGGTAATGTCAGATATAGCTGATTTTGAATATAAATGTACCAGTTATTATGATCCGTCATCTGAAGAATGTTTATTTTGGAATGACCCAACTGTAAATATAAGTTGGCCAATATCAAATCCTATATTATCCGATAAAGACAAATTAGGTAAAACTTTAAAGGAGTTATAAATAGCTAATGAAAGTTTTATTAACTGGAGCCAATGGTCAATTGGGGCACTGTTTTAAAAATATATTTCCTAAAGATTGGGAGTTATTTGCTACTGATCGTAAGGTATTGGATATAACTGATAACTTAGCTGTTGAGGATTATATCTCTACGTATAAACCTGATTGTATTGTTAATGCAGCAGCTTTTACAGCAGTTGACAAAGCAGAAGATGATTATAATTTAGCTTATCAGGTTAATGTTGTTGCTTCTGAAAATTTGGCTATTGTTGCTAAAAAATGCAATGCAAAACTAGTTCATATTTCAACCGATTATGTATTTGATGGGACCAAAAATTATCCTTACGAGGAAAATGATAAAACTAATCCGATTAATGTATATGGGGAAACAAAACGCAAAGGTGAACTCGCTATTTTAGCTAATAATTCATCAGCGATTATTATTAGAACTTCTTGGGTATTTAGCGAGTACGGTAATAACTTTGTTAAAACTATGTTGAAGTTAGCGAGTGAAAATACAAAGCTGTCTGTTGTGGATGATCAGATTGGCAACCCAACTTATGCAGGAGATATTGCTAAAGTAGTTATTAAATTAATTAAAAAAAATGCCGACGGAGGCATTTATCATTATTGTGGAGATAAATCTATATCATGGTTTTTATTTGCGAAAGAGATATTTGATGTAGCATTAAAACAAAAGTTATTGCTTCAGGTGCCTGATGTTTACCCAATCAATTCTATATCTTTTCCTACTAAAGCTAAAAGACCACTATATTCGGTCATGAGCATGGAAAAATTGAAAAAATATGATTTATCTGGCTCAAATTGGAGAGAACAATTAATTTCTTGTATTTCTAAAATTAAATCTATTCAGGTTATGTGATGACTGTTTATTTTGCTGAATGGAATGCTGATTATGAAAAATATATGGTGGGTATTTTAAAATATGAATATGACGTTGTGCTTTTTAATAAATTAATGAAGCATTTTAGGGATATTAATTTTATATTAGAAAGAAAGAAACTCCCTAGGCAGTGGTTTATTAAGTTTCATCAATTTATGAAATTAAGGGCATTAAAGACCGATGACATTTTATTATGTAGTGGCTTTGCTGTTTCTGGATTTATTGACTTGGTTAAAAATCTTCAATGCCATCGAATTCTAGTATTGCGCGATACCATTGAAACGTTAAACAACAGTATGAAAAATCAAAAAAAATGGCTTTGTCAACATGAAGATTATATAGATAAAATTACTCCACATTTTGATAAGATTTATAGTTTTGATTTTGAGGATTGTCGTAAATATAGCTTTACATATTTAAACCAATTTTTACCGTTCACTTATTCAGAAATGCAAAAATTAAGGTATGAGCCAAATCATTTCGGTAATAGTATGAAAATTTGTTTTTTTATAGGTGAATATAGGGACGATAGGGTGAGGATTATTAATAATATTGCACCTATATTGCATAAAAATGGTTATAAAACAGACTTTAATTTAATTGATTATAGCTCAAATCAAATTGCTTTTTCTATGAACAAATCCGACCATTATAAATTAGGAAATAAAATCAGTTATTTTGACAATATAGAAAGAGTAAAAAATAGTGATATAATTTTAGAAATTGGGCAAATTGGTCAAACTGGAGTGACTTTAAGAGCTATTGAAGCTATTTTATTTAATAAAAAATTAATTACCACGAATAGCTCTATAAAGAAATATGATTTTTATTCACCCGAGCAAATTTTTATTCTCGATTATCAAAATATCGCCAATATCGGCGAGTTTTTGGCGTCTGAATTTTCACCTGTTCCTTTAGAGATTCTGTATGAGTATAGTGCAGATGTAATGTTAAATACTATTAGAAAAGCTTTTATATAATACTATTATTTTTTTGTTATCTACTGTATTTTTTTTAAAAAATACAGTAGATAACAAATTAAACCTGAAAATATTTTTTTTTGGTGTAATCTATGTTTTGCACAATACCTTATTTGCTTAGATGTTGTTGGTGGTAATAAAGGGGTCAGTTTCCAAGGAGAGCTTGACTTAGCTTCAAGGAAATACTTAGAGCAATCGTATTCTTTAGCCCATTTATGCCAAGGCTTTGATGGACCAATATAATGGATCAATATTGTCTTATCGGTAATAGAGGTATAGCTTTTTAATTTTGTTTTGTATTTTAATTCGTAATTAATACTCACTTGTTGGTTATATTTCCTATCAAGGTATTTAACTTTTTCTCGTAATAATAGATTTAATACATCTTGATCTAAATGGGTAAAATTTTTTGATAGATCTGAATCGGAAAGTAAGTTTAAAGCTTTTACATTTATATTAAATTCTTTCCATTTTTCGAGATTAATCAGTAGGAATCCCGCATTAAAATAACCTGATGATAATTTATGCTCATTGAGTCGAATTGCACATTTTTTCCACCATATTGGATCTTTTTCTGTCACTACATAAGCAATATTATTGTCAAACTGTAATGTAACCAATTCTTGTAAAGATCCTTTGCATATAATGTCAGCATCCAGATAAAGAATTTTATCTGTTTTTTTATAAAAATAATCAGCTACTATAAATCTAAAATAGGTTGCAATTGTCCAATTTTTAGTTGTAGGCAGGTTAGATAAATTATGGTCATCCACTAAATAAATTGTTATATTTGTATTATATTTATTTGCAAGCTCTTCTAATTTGTTTTCAATATCATCGCTAGTGTAATTTGTAAATATATGGAAACTAACACCTAAATTAGTATTGGTTAATAAAATAGACGTAATTGAAATTGCGCAACCTAAGAAAAAATTTTTATCAATTCCATATGCAATGTTTAATGGTTTAATGTTATCACTGACTGTAAATCTTATTTTTCTCTTTATAATATTATCTGAATTGAAATACATTGCTTATTTCCTATTGCGTCATTCCTGAATAAATTCAGTTATTGTTTATTATTAAAATAAGAATATTTTAATAAACTAGAGAATTAAAGCTTTTTCAAGAATTTATCATTATATATATAAAATAAATTTTTTCTAGTTGAAAAAGAATTGTAATAAAATTTTAAAATCTAAGCTGATATATAGTATAATCCAATACCCAATTAACTTTTTTCTTCCTTATGTCAAATAAATATAGCTCATTAAAAACCATAAAACAATTATGGCCGTTTATTTACCCACATAAAAAGGCACTAATTGTTGCAATTATAGCCCTTTTATTCAATGCTGCAACGGATGCAACTTTAATTTCATTAACAAAACCTTTATTAGACAATGGATTGATGAATAAAAATTATGAACTATTGATTCTTTTTTCAATTGGTATTATTGGGCTAATTGCGTTACGTGGCTTATCAAATTATTGTTCTACTTATTGCCTATCTTGGTTATCGGGGAAAGTAGTGACTAAATTTCGGCAATTAATATTCGACCATTTAGTAAAAAGTCCCGTTAGCTTTCTCGACAAAAATCCTGTTGGAGAATTGGTTACGGTAATAACCTATAATACTCAGTTATTATCAAAAGCATCATCAGATGCACTTATTATATTAGTTAGAGAAATAGCTTATGCTATTGGTTTATGTGCAGTAATGTTTTATGGGAATTGGAAGCTTGCTTCTGTTTTAATTGTTGTCGTGCCATTAGTCATTTTTATTGCTCAATTTATAGCAAAAAAATTTCGACATACGCTTGTCTCCATGCAAAAAGGTATTGGAAATATTACAATAGCGGCTGATGAAATGCTAAAAGGACATAAAGAAATTTTGGTTTTTAATGCTCAAAAATATGAAAAAGATAATTTTTATTCAATTAATAAAATTTTTAGGCAAAGTATTTTAAAAATTGTTCTAGTTTCTGGGTTATCTACACCAATAATTCAATTAGTAGCAACATTGGCTTTAGGACTTATATTATTTCTTGTTGCTAGTCAAACACTAGATATTACACCAGGGTCATTCACTGTCGTTTTTTCAGCTATGGTCGCAGTAATGCGTCCTTTAAGAGAGTTAACAAGTGTGCATCTTGAATTACAAAAAGGCTCTGTTGCTTGTGAGTCGCTTTTTGGCCTTCTAAATTCGGCTGTAGAAGAGGATAATGGTACTATTGAATTAAAAAGAGCAAAAGGCCGTATTGAATTTGAAAAAGTTACTTATACTTATCCAACTAATTCATCCCCATCTTTAAATAATATTAGTTTTAAAATTAAAGAAGGTGAAACTGTTGCTCTAGTGGGACGCTCAGGGGCTGGCAAATCAACTATAGCTAGCTTGTTACCAAGATTTTATGATGTTTCAATAGGTGAAATATTATTGGATTCTATAGATATTAAAAAGTACACTCTTAAATCATTACGTAATCAAATTGGCTATATTTCTCAGCAAGTCCATTTATTTAATGGAACGATAGCTGATAATATCGCTTATGGTGCAAAAGATAGATATAGCCAACAAGATATTATAAATGCAGCTAAACAAGCCAATGCTATGGAATTTATTGAAAAATTAGAACATGGTTTGGATACTGAAATTGGTGATAATGGTGTCTTATTGTCAGGTGGGCAACGTCAACGAATCGCCATTGCTAGAGTATTACTGCGTGATAATCCAATTTTGATTTTGGATGAAGCGACATCAGCTTTAGATAATGAGTCAGAGCGATTAGTTCAAAAAGCAATAGAACATTTACAAAAAAACCGTACTTCTATTATTATTGCACATCGATTATCAACAATTGAACGAGCAGATCGTATTTTAGTTATTGATAAAGGCCGAGTAATTGAGGAAGGCACTCATAAAACCTTATTATCACAAAATGGTCTTTATGCCAAAATGCATCGATTACAATTTAATACTTAACTAAAAGATACATTATGAAAAAAGATAATAATCAATCAATCAATAACATTGATCGAGATTCTTCAACTTGGCGAACTTTTTCGAAACTATGGCCTTATATTGTTAAACACAAATTTATTCTTTTTGTATCTGTTATATTACTTATCCTTAGCGCTTTTGCAGATACTTCTCTTATCGCTTTATTGCAACCATTGCTTGATAAAGGATTTGTGGAAAATGATCAGCATTTTTTAATGATGGCACCTTTATATATCTTAGGATTAGTTTTATTGCGAGGTGTTGCAAATTATGGATATGCTTTCTTTTTATCGTTAATTTCAACTAAAGTTGTCCTTAAAATTCGGCAACGCCTTTTTAATCATTTTGTTGATGCTCCAGTAAGTTATTATGATCAAAACTCTACGGGAAGATTATTATCGCGAATTACTTATGATACCGATCAAGTTGCATCTTCATCATCTGATGCATTAATAACGATAGTACGTGAATCTGCATTTATTTGTGGTTTGTTTTATACCATGTTTACCAATAGCTGGCAGCTATCTTTGTCGTTGATCATCATTACACCTGTTGTTATCGGTTTAATTACTTTTATTTCTATAAAGTTTAGAAAATTAGCTAAAAATATGCAGAACTCAATGGGTAATGTTACTATGTCAGTTGAGCAAATGTTAAAGGGGCATCGCGAAATTATTCTCTTTGGAGCTCAAGATGAGGAGTCAAGACACTTTGATAATGTAAGTAATAAATTTAGGCGTGATTCCATGCGGCTTGTTTCTATTTCTGCTCTATCAACACCTATTGTGCAATTGATAATCTCATTTGCTATTGCTTTTGTGCTATTAATGGCTAGTAACCCTGATCTTAATATTACTCCGGGACAATTTACTGTTGTTTTTTCTTCGCTTGTTGCGTTAATGCAACCAATAAAAAGCTTAACTAGTGTTAATGCTGAGTTCCAAAAAGGGATGGCTGCTTGTCAAACGTTGTTTGCTATTTTCGAGCAACCAATCGAGAAAGATAATGGGAAAATTAATATTGATCGCGTCAAAGGGAATATTGAATTTAAGCATGTTAATTTTACTTATGAAACTAGACAAGAGCCAGCTTTACAAGATATAAGTTTTGTTGTAGAGCCATATAAAACTATTGCTTTGGTTGGACGATCTGGATCAGGGAAAACGACGATTGCAAGTCTACTCACGCGGTTTTATGATGCAAAAGAAGGTGAAATTTTAATCGATAATTATGATATTCAAGACTTAACTTTATATAGCTTGCGTAATCAAATTGGACTAGTATCGCAAAATGTTCATCTATTTAATGACACTGTGGCTAATAATATTGCTTATGGGAGAGTAGGCGAATATTCTCAAGATCAAATAGAAGAAGCGGCTAAAAAAGCTTATGCCTATGATTTTATAAAAGGATTAGAGAAGGGATTTGACACTATAGTCGGAGAGAGTGGAGTATTATTATCTGGAGGTCAACGCCAACGTATTGCAATAGCAAGAGCTTTATTACGAGATACGCCAATTCTTATTTTAGATGAAGCTACATCAGCCCTAGATACGGAGTCAGAACGAGCAATACAAAAAGCCTTAGAAGAACTACAAAGGGGGCGAACATCTATCGTTATCGCTCATCGGTTATCAACTATTGAAAATGCAGATGAAATATTAGTTATGAATGAAGGAAAAATTATTGAAAAAGGTTCTCATTCAGATTTATTAAATAAAGATGGCATTTATGCAAAACTGTATAAAAGCAATTTTAATGATTGAAGATATTGCATATTTAAATGATTATATTACAGTTTAAAATTTATTTAATGAAGAATATTGTTTGAATTTACTTTTAATATTTAAACAAGGATGTTGTTTAGTTATTACGCATTTTAGCAATGCTTGTTTGGTTGACATTGGGCAAGGATAATTTTTTATAAATTTTAAAATATAAGGAATATTTCTAAAAATATTAGGTTTATTGTCGATGTAAATTCGTATTAGTAGCTTTAGTAGTCCCAATTCTTGAATAAGACTTTCTTTTTCTTTTTTTGATTGTAATTTATTTGACTTTAATACTGATTCTAAATAGGTTGCATTCATTACTAAAATATAATTACGTTTAGCTATTTCTGATAAAGGCAATTCAATGATATTTGTAATACATTTATTTAAGACATTTTTTAATGTATAGGTATATAAATAGTCAATATTTTGCATTGATAATGAGGAAGATCGAACACGGTGGAAATATGCATCTTTATTTTTTAAATAATATGTGGCTTTTGCTTTCGATATAATAGAGAGAGAGACAAGATGATCCTCATGATTTTTTCCAATGAATTTTTCATTAAATAATTTTTGATTAAATATATATCTCCATACGACACCAGAATAATTCTTTTTTTCTAATAAATAACTGAATAAATCTAACCCTGACTTAAAAAACTTTGGTTTGGTAGGCGAGAATTGACTTGATTTAAGATGTGCCTTACTGTCTTGAAAAGAGGTATAGTCAAAATAAAAAAAATCTAAATTTGGCTCTATATTTAATATTGTTGCAAACTCATCAAATAGATTTATGTTTATAATATCATCAGAATCAATAAAAAGAATATAATTGCCTGATGCTATCTCAATTCCTTTATTTCTAGCTACGCTTACACCAAGGTTAGATTGTTGAACAATCTTTATGTAGCTCAATTTTAATGCATATTGTTGAAGGATTAATAACGTGTTATCGGTTGAACCATCATCAATACAAATAATCTCTTTCGGTAAACAACTTTGATTTATGAGAGAGTTCAAGCAATCAGCAATGTAGTCCTCTACATTATAACAAGGGATAATTATAGAAATATCAGTTATTTTATTTGTCATATAGTATTTTCCCATGGCTATTTTTTAGAAATAACTTATATTTTAAATAGATGCCATAGTAATAAATAGATTTGCAATAAGATCCTTGTTTCATTAGATATTTAGCATAGTTTCTAATTGAAGAACTATTACCACTTAATGGTAACTCATCGTCTTTCCATGGAGAGAGTTGAAAATAATATTCAAATATTTTAGAAAGGTATACTTTAAACCAAGGTTTATTTTGTGAAATATAATGTAAAATTACTGTATAAGGTTTAATATTTTTTTCCTGATGAGCGTCAGTAGAAATTTTTATTTTAGTATTAAATTTTATAGGTAACAAACGTGTTTTATTTTCAAGCAAAATGTTTAAAACATCTTGATCCGCAAATTTATATATATTTCCATTATTGATCAATTCTAGCGCCTTTTCAGAAATATTTTCATCACACCATTTTTTTGTGTTTATCAAAAGAACGCCTGCATTAAAATATCTTTTTGAATCAATGTTATACATTTTACTTATTGTTTGTTGCATATCTTTTGTATCGCTTACTACGCCAGCAATATAATCTTCAATATTGTACTCAAATATTTGTGCTAATGATTGTAAACATATTACATCACTATCAAGGTAAATTAATTTATCAGTTATTGAGGAAAGTAAATTGGGCATGATAAAACGAATACAAGTTGATACATTAGTTATATGTAAAACAAGTGTTTTAGGATTTATAATAAAATTATTATTCAAATAATAAAGCGTAATCGACACATTACTACAGCTTAGTTTTTTGAATTTTTTCAATATTTTTATCAGAGACATTATCAATAAATAAATGAAAATGAAGATTATAATTTGGCGTGTTTTTTATTACTGATAACATTGCAACACCGGCAGGCATTGCGTAATTGTCGTCGAAACCTAGAGCAATATTGAGTGTTGAGTATTGTGGGTTGCTATTATTAATAAGAGGGGAAATTTGATCAATAAATTTGTTAACGTTCAACATGAAAATTATTTTAATTATAAAATGTGTATTCAATTATATATTCAATTATCGTCAAAATATAGATCAAATAATTTTGGTAAATGATATAGTGTTTAACCTATTAAAAAATTTAAAAAAATAAATTTACACATAAATATGTTTTATTTAGAATGGAAAAAATTATTTAAATAAAAAAATAGCAAATGCCTAATCAACAAATTTATATTAGTAAAGTACAAAACTTTTCAAAATCAAATCAGCAAAGATCAGATATAATGCATATTGCATTAGCATTTGATGATAACTACGCAATGCCTGCTGGAGTGACAATTTCTTCTGTTATTTATAATAACCCAGATGCATGTTTATGCTTTCACCTATTTGTAGATAACATATCTCCCAATAATTTGAAAAATTTTAAGCAATTAGTAAGTAGTAATTGCACGATAAAAATATATTACTTAAATAGTAACTTTCAGATTAATTCGGAAACATTAGTTTTAGGTTATTTATCTGCTATGTCATGTGTTAGGTTTATTATTCCCGATGTTTTAAAAAAGCAAACCGACAAGTTTTTATATCTTGATAGTGATATTTTATGCCTAAAATCAATCAGTAAACTATATAATTCAGTACTAGAAAATTATGTCGCTGGCGTAATACCTGATGATAGTGTGATGAGGAATACTATAAAAGATTTATACCAAATAAACGTTGACAGATATTTTAATGCTGGTGTTTTGCTAATAAATACTCAACAATGGGACATGAACAATATGACATCTTTGTGTATGAATATGATAAATGATGGAAATATTTATCGGTTTGCTGATCAAGATGTTTTAAATATTTTATTAGAAAATAAAACCTGCCTTCTGCCGATTAAATATAATACAAAAATTCATATAACCACTTCTTGCAAAGAAGAACAGTTGATAGCACCCTATACAGTATTATTGCATTATGTAACTGGATATAAACCATGGTATCAAACGTTTGATTCTCAGTTGTTCAAAAAATATTTTGATCTATCACCTTGGAAAGCAACAAAACGACCTTTATCTTTAAAAAAATCGTGGTTACGTAATTACGCCAAATATTGTTTGAAAAAAGGAAAAATTATCACTGCTCTGAAGTTTTATTCGTTTTATTTGTCTAAGAAATTGACATGATTTCTTAGACATACTAAATCTAGTATTACTCCAAAAAAAAGAGATAAAAACAATATCAGTGCTGATATTGTTTTATGAAAGTTTGATACTCATATGATTGTCCATTCACTGATAGTATAAAATCGTTTTAAATAAAAGATTGATCTATGTTAACGGAGTAGCCGAATAGTTTACTTAATAAGTAAACAAGATTAGGTGTGTTTATTATTTTATCTGGTTACGATAGTTTTCAGTTTCTAGGTATGGGTAGTTGTCATAAGTTGAGTATATCATCAAAAGGATTTAAAAATGATTATTAAATTCTTGTTGTTGTCTTAACAGGCCATGCCCTAGATTAACAATTTCTCCGCGATAAGGAGTATAAATTAGAATAAAGTTATCCAATTTTTCTTTCAAAATCATATAAATTTGTTGTAGACTATTGTTTACATGATGAATAGTTAAACCATATTCATTACTATTGGATAAAATTAAAATATTTAACTCGTCATAACCAAGTTTTTAAGGTTTATGGCTTCCAGCTAAATAGATAACTATAAAGTTCTTTTCATTATCTTAAACATGAGTCTTACTAAAATATTAGATAGTGCTCACCTCTATAAATGCGTTATTAAGATAATACTGCTTTTTATATTGTTCAGGCGATACCTAAATAAGTTGAGTGTAGGCAAACTCGATTATAATCGGTTTCAATATATTCAAATAGCTTTTTATTGGCTTCTTCCCGTATTTTGTTATCATGAATAATGTGTTTTTTCACGTATGAAAAAACTTTCAGCAACGGCATTATCCTAACAATTGCCTGCTCGGCTCATGCTTTAGTTCATTCTATGTTGTAACACTAACCGCTTAAAATCTGCGCTGTAAGATTGGTTTTCTTGGTCACTAGATAGTAATACCCCTTAAGGAAATTGACGACAAAATAAAGCATTTTTGAGCGAGTTACAAACTAAATATTTATCAATATACTTCATGTATTAGTCAGCACATCATAATAATAGGTTTGTAGCAAAAGGATTAATGTGATTATTTTTTATTACGCTACAAAAAAATTAATAAAATCAATGGTTTTTCTGACTTGTTTTTATCATGCTCAGCTAACCTTTCTGTATGATACATCTTAGCCCTTGTTCCTGTATTATGTACTAAGCTTGGTGCATCTAAACGGGCTTCATGTTGCGAATAAAGTGCTTTGATATTCTCAAATAGCTCATTTGATTTGGTTCACGCTTTAGCCAAACAGAATAACCTGATACGCTAACTTTTAACTGACGGTAGATTAGCGGTAATGGGCATGGTAACAAATGTTTCTTCGTATATTGGTACTTCACCGGCTTGGATGGTTGATAAAGATACATGCGCCTTTTTTACAATTTCATTGGCCACTTTTAGTGCTTTGTGTTCTTTTTTAGCGCAATCATTTTTTGTCGCTCACAAGTTAGTTCACGTTTACTGGTTTTGTTAGGATTAAGTTGCTTAAGCCATTTATCCAGTGTTGATTTATTAATACCTAAATAGTTAGCGGTGTCAGCCAATGAAAAATGCGCATTAGATAATGCACAATCAACCGATAGTTGTTTGAACTATGCACTGAATCTTTGACACATAATGTGTCCCTTATGATTGCTAGTTATATCATTGAGGTGGTATTTTTTCATTTTTTTATGGGGATCATATTTTTCTGTAAATCCTAGATGATCGGTTAATCGCATGGTGGGGTTGCCAATCACTACCAGATATTTTTCTCGTATAGATTTATTTAAAAAAGAACGGATTGACTTGAAATTCAATAATATGTCTTTTGTTTGATAAATAGTAATTTGTAGTATTTTAAACAAGAAAAAACAATACGTAAAAATTATAGATCAATATAATATTTTATTTTTTAAAGATATTATTATATAAATAAGTATAAATTAATGAAAAGAATAAAGAAGGTAATATGATTGTGATAAGTTCATTTTTTATCATTATATCACTTTGGTTTGTATTATTTTCTAAAGCCATTTTTAAAGAAATTTTGAAACGCATAACTAAAACTATTTAAATTATAGATAGTTACAGCATAAAAGACGATCAAAGCAATTGCAAAGTATGCGGCAATCAAAATGTTTAGTTAAAATTGAAATATTTAAATTTTTTATTTTTAGCATTAGATAGAACCATTATCCATTCCCCACAAATCTATTTATGTACTAATTTTTTAATTAAGTAAGCCACGTAAAATTTTACTCCTTTTAAAATTGAACCTTTCCTAAAAAATTGTGCAGAAAAAACTCTATAATCGACTGGCCTCATTTTGTTCTGATATGATTTTAGTGGGCTATTTGCCCAAGGGGTAAAATGCTTATAATATGTGTATAAATTTTGTGCAAGACCTTCATTTTCGGTGTACCACATTTTCCTAGGACCAGTAAAATGAATAATATAGGGTAAAGATTTTTTATTATAAAAAAAAGTTTCCTTTTGTTTATCATCCATCCAAGTAAATAAGTAATTCCAATTAGGATCTATATATAAGACTTGATTTTGTAGAACTATATTTAGTACATCTTGATCTGGGTAAATTAAACGTTCTTTTTTTGCAGATAGTAGTATTTTATTTGCTTTATTTTCTGTATCAAAGCCCATCCAATTATTAATATTAATATATAAAAAACCCGAGTTAAAATAACTTTCCGAAGTAAGTTCAAGTCTTTCTTTATTTTTTAACATATTTTGTTTATCTAATGAGTCAGGCGTCACAGCACAAATAACCGAATCTATATTAATATTTAAAATCGGTGATATGTCAGAAAAACATAGGGTATCTGCATCTAAGTAAATAAATTTATCAATTTTGCCATATAATAGTCTTGGAACCGATAATCTAATATACATTGAGCGGTTAATATGAGTTATTTTATTGCTCTTATGATCTTTATATTTAGCTAGCTCTTCAAAAGGAATAATATAGATATTAATTAATGGGCTAATTTTTTGTAATTTTTGTTGGTCTTTGGGAGATACATCGTATAAAAAAATATGAAAATGAATATTATTATGCATATTATTAAGCATAATAGAGGTAATCGACACACCTACATGCTCAATATAATTTGAATCAGTACAATATGCAATGTTAATTCTGTTATTCATTTCTAGTACTCTTTAAAAAAAATCAACCACGCTATTTAGTCATTACCAAATCAATATGTCAACATAAAATTGATTATTACTTCATTGTTTAATTTAATATATGTTATAATAGATTAATTTTTAACATTGTCTAAAAATTGGCGCAAAATGGCAGAAAATCTTTTTATTAGCAAAATTAGGACATTATTTAATAATACTATAGAATCATTAAATACCTTACATATAGCATTTTGCTTTGATGATAATTATGCAATGCCGGCAGGTATTGCTATGTCTTCAGTAATCTTAAATAATCCTGATAAAAATCTTGTGTTCCATTTATTTGCTAATAATGTTTCTAATGAGAAAATTATAATATTTAATCAATTAAGTAAAGAAAATATTAGTATAATTTGTTATGAAATTAGTGATAATTTTTCAATAAATCCCGATACATTAGTTTTACATGTTTCAGCATCAACTTGCTTACGATTTATTGTTCCACAAATGCTAAATAAAGTTACTTCTCGAGTTTTATATTTAGATTGTGATGTGTTATGTACCGATAACCTCAATGAATTAATTAATACCGATTTAACTAATAAATATTCAGCAGTAGTTCCTGATGTTGATAAGACGCAAGAAAAACAATGTCTTGCCTGCGATATTCCTCATGGTGAATACTTTAATGCTGGAATGATTTATATTAATACGGATATGTGGGTGCAAAATAATCTTACCGAAAAAGCCTTTGCAATGATTAACAGTGGTAAAGTATACAAGTTTGCGGATCAAGATGTTTTAAATATTTTAATGCAAGGTAAAACAGTATTTTTACCTAGGCGTTTCAATCGACTCACTTCACTTACTGTGGGAGGGGGAGAAGATAACCTTATTAGCAATGATAGCGCAATTATCCATTATGTCACAGGTAATAAACCGTGGTACCAGCTTTATATCACTCCACTTTATCGACGTTATATCGAATTATCTCCATGGGCAAAAGATAAATTATCGTTAGCCAATGAAAACGCACCATCAACCACTAGACGGTATGCAAAATTATTAGCTAGTCAGCATAAATATTTTGCTGCATTCAAATATTATTTGATTTATTTGAAGCATAAAACTTGCAAAAAACGTTAAGGGGTAACTCTGTGGTTGACGTTGATAAATTTATTAATAAAAAGAATTTTTTACTCTCATGCGAGTTTTTGGATAACGAAAGTATATTACATATTCTTTTGTGTTTCGATGACAATTATGCTTTATCAGCAGGTGTAGATATTATTTCAATAATTGAAAATAATAATGAACAACAGATTCATTTCCATATTTTTACCCATAATGTTTCTGATAATAATAGAAAAAAATTTGCTGCCATTAAATCCCATAATACATCTATAACTGAATATGTTATTAATGAACAATTTAAAATTGATCAAAAAAATACAGAGCTGTTTCCTATTGCGGCATGCGTTCGCTTAATTGCGCCTATGATTTTAAAGGATGTCACTAAAAAATTACTCTATGTTGATAGCGATACGCTTTGTCTAAAAAAATTTGATTTTATTAATGAAATTTCTCTAAATAATGCTATTGTTGCGGCTGTTGCTGATGAACCATATATGCAGGATTCGCAATGCGCAAAATATCACGTAACCTATGGGACGTATTTTAATTCTGGTGTGATGTTAATTAATATACCACTTTGGTATCAGGAAAATATTACTTCAAAAACATTGAAGTTATTAAATAGTGGCGAAAAATATCATTATCCTGACCAAGATGTATTAAATATAGTAGTAGGCGAAAAAAGAATTATATTAGCAAAGAAGTATAATAATTTGTTAGCATTGTCAATCAATGGTAATGAGGACTCTAGTGTTCCTGAGGATACTGTGTTAATTCATTACATTACTAAGAACAAACCTTGGCATCAGCCTTATCGTTCTAAGTTATATGATCTTTATTTAGAAAAATCTCCGTGGAAGAATGATTCTTTAATTTTATATAACGACAAAAAAACCTCCTCAATACGAGCTTATTCTCGGTTGATGTTTAAACAAAAAAAATATTTAGCATCAGTAAAACACTATTTAATTTATTTAAGGACTAAATTTACGAAATAGTTTACGGCATTAGTATTTAGCTCTGAATGCTATGTAACCTAATTTACTATTAGTTGTTAGAAATAAATGTAAGGGTAGATTCTTTATATAGAATATAATGCTAATAATTCACTTAACAGGCTATTATATCTGTTTGGGATTAGGTCACTGATGTATTATATGCCAACTATTAAAACTCGTAGTCGACCGACTTTGTTGTATTGAATTTATCTTTTTATTAGGTGTCTTTTAAGTGATTGATGATTTTTCAGAAAATGGTTTGCTTGCTCAAGCTATTGATGGGTTTGTGGCAAGAGAGCCACAACGAAACATGGCAAGTAAAGTCTCAGAATCAATAAAAAAACAACATTCACTTGTCGTTGAAGCGGGAACAGGTACTGGTAAAACCTTTGCTTATCTGGTACCCGCATTGCGTAGTGATAAAAAAGTAATACTTTCAACTGGCTCTAAAAATTTACAAGAGCAATTATTTAGTAAAGATTTGCCAATTATCAAAAAAGCATTGAATTATTCTGGAAAGATAACCTTACTTAAAGGCCGCTCTAATTATCTTTGTTTAGAGCGGTTATATCATCAATACGCCGCAGCGGGAGATCTTGATAAAGATTTACGTGTTGATTTAGCGCGTGTAAAAAATTGGTCAATCAAAACTAAAGATGGTGATATTAGCAAATGTACAACTGTTACGGAAGACAATCCAATTTGGCCGATATTAACCAGTACGAATGATAATTGTTTGGGTAGTGATTGTGAACATTATAACGATTGTTATGTGGTTAAAGCACGTAAGCGAGCATTAAATGCAGATATTGTCGTTGTTAATCACCATTTATTTTTAGCTGATGTGGTGGTAAAGGACTCAGGTTTTGGTGAGCTTATCCCTAAAGCTGATGTAATGATTTTCGATGAAGCACATCAGCTCCCTGATCTCGCTTGCCATTATTTTGGGCAACAACTAAGTAGCAGGCAACTATTTGATCTGTCCAAAGAAATTAACCTCTGTTATCGTACTGAGGTTAAAGATATGTCACAATTACAACAATGTGCAGACAAACTACAAAAATGTACTCAAGATTTACGCATTGCGATCAATCAACAATCGCCAAAAGGTAATTTACGTTTTTTATTTAATCAAGAAGCGATAAAAAAAGAGTTAACTTATCTTTTAGACGCTCTAAGTTTTTGTCATGAGGTCTTACTATTGGCTGTAGGGCGTTCTTCAACATTAGATAACTGTTTGGAACGAATTAACCAATATAATACACTTTTAAAACGGTTGCAGGAAACAAATGTAACTGGCTTTAGTTATTGGTATGAAAGTAGCTATAACTATTTTGTTTTTGCGTTAACGCCATTATCCGTAGCGGATAAATTCACTGAATTATTAACAGAACGAAAAGGTAGTTGGATTTTTACTTCAGCAACGCTATCAGTCAATAACCAATTAGATTATTTTACTAAACGTTTAGGATTAACGAATGCTGATTCACTTATTTTAGAAAGTCCATTTGATTATTTGCATCAAACTGTTATGTGTGTCCCTCGTTATATCCCATCGCCAAATGAAAAGGGAAATGCTGAAAAATTGGTTGATATTTTACTGCCGGTTATTGAAGCAAATAATGGTCGTTGTTTTTTCTTATGTACTTCTTATGCGATGATGAACGCCTTAGCTAAACAGTTTCGAGAGTTAACAAAATTACCGGTGTTAGTTCAAGGTGAAACAAGTAAAGTTAAATTACTTGAGCAGTTTATTCATAGCGGTAATGCCTTATTAATTGCAACAAGCAGCTTTTGGGAAGGCATTGATGTTAGAGGGGATACATTGTCATGTGTTATTATAGACAAATTACCATTTACCTCTCCAGACGATCCTTTAATTAAAGCTCGCATGGAAGATTGTCAAATGCAGGGAGGTGATGCATTTTATGATGTACAATTACCCGAAGCGGTTATTACTTTAAAACAAGGTGTCGGACGATTAATTCGTCATCACAACGACCGTGGTGCGGTTATTATTTGTGATAATCGTTTGGTTATGAGGCCTTACGGTGCAACATTTATTAATAGTTTGCCGCCATCGCCAAGAACACGGGATATAAATAAAGTTATTAATTTCTTGTTATCTAAACAGTCTTATAAAAATTAAATTATTTTGGAAAAAAATGAATACCATCTTAGCTATTGATACCTCAACAGAAGCTTGTTCTGTCGCTTTATTTTACCATAACGAAATCACTCATGATTTTGTTGTATCTGCTCGCGATCACACTAAACAAATATTGCCAATGGTTGATAAGCTCCTTAAACAATCAGATTGTTCTCTTTCTCAAGTTGATGCAATTGCTTTTGGACAAGGGCCTGGTAGTTTTACAGGGGTTAGAATTGGCATTGGTGTTGCGCAAGGTTTAGCTTTAGGCATTGATAAACCTATGATAGGGGTATCTACATTGATGACTTTGGCGCAAGGGGTATATCGTACACAAAATGCAACAAATGTCATAGCAGCTATTGATGCTAGAATGAATGAAGTTTACTTAGGACAGTATCATTATAGCAACGAACAATGGCACGAGGTTATTCCAGAATGTGTTATTGCACCTGAAAAAGTAATAGAAAAAGTAGATCATATTCTTAATGATAGCTATTGTGCCGGCACTGGTTGGCAAACTTATCCTAATATGATGAATAATATAAAACAAAGCGATATTCTATTGCCTCATGCACAAGATCTTGTTGTTCTTGCTAAGAATAAATGGCAAAAAAGCGAAATAATTAATGTTGAAGATGTAGAACCAACTTATTTACGTAACGAAGTTACATGGAAAAAACTACCTGGTCGATAATAATGACTATTTAAACAAGCCACCTAAAGGTGGCTTAGTTCTTGATAATTTTGATTACTCTTTAAATAAGCCCAAATGTTCTTTAGCATAGGCTTCAAAGTCGGTGCAACCACCAATTGGTTTTTCATCAATAAATATTTGTGGCACTGTTTCAACAGGTTTACCAACACTTTTAGATAGATCTTCTTTAGTAATACCTTCAACATTAATATCAACATAACGATAAGAAAAATCATCACGTTCTTGAGAAAGTTTTTCAGCTAGTTCTTTAGCACGAACACAATAAGGACATCCCTGGCGACCAAAAATTACAGTATACATTTTTCACCTTTATCTTTTGTTTTAAATATAAGCCTAATATACTTCACTTATTGAAGAAAAAAAGCAGTTAAATATTGTTAGTTAAATAGATTATATCTATTGGTTGCGGACTTGGGAAGCGAATCAGGTTTTATATTAGATCGTTCCAATCTGCTTGATTATTTTTTAGTAATTTAGATTTATTATTAAAAAAATTTAGGCGGATTTTGAAATTCATCATATACCATTCTTAACAAAACTTTACAAAAAAGTTAGCAACAAAACGTATTATTCCTTTAAAATAAAGTTAATGTTATTTGATATTCTATAATATATTATAAGTTTG
>NZ_LZGV01000061.1:0-82362 GCF_001690265.1 Gilliamella sp. HK2 | reverse complement strand
ACACTTAAAATGAGGATACCGTCATTAATATTCGTTAGCGGACTGCCGTTGATATTAATCCATTGACCGGGGGCAAGGTTATAGCGATTACTCTTACCTTTAATGATAATTTGCTGACTAATCGCCTGTTCATGGCGAATACGGGCATACCACTGACCACTTTCAATCTGATTATCGTTTTGATTATCGTTATACTGGTTATTACCATTAGGATTACCATGGTTACCAACGCCATTGTTATTTTTGTTACTCGTTTGCGAGTTATCTTGTCCGTTGCTATTTAAGCCTTTATAGTGCTCGGCATAACGGTAGTCCTTGCCATCGGTGGTGAGGACTTTGGGTTGGGTGTTGATATCGGTGAGTAAATCGGCTTTGGCATCACGGTAGTTATAGTCTTGAACGGTCACTGAGGCGGTTACCACTTCGCTATGTAAGGTGACATCCCAAACACTTTCCACACCCGTATCGGCCATACCACTCGGTGGTTTATAGTCGATATTAGCCACCTGTACATAGCCTTGTTCATAATCACTTAACACCATCACATCACAATCATGCTCGGCATGGGTTTCAAAACGAAACCAGATACCGACATCGGCCAATAAGCGTTGAATAAATTCCAGGTCGCTTTCTTGCCACTGGGCGATAAACTCCCGTTCAGGGTAGCTGTCTTTGAGCGCTAACCGGTAATCAATGCCGGTAAAACCGTGACTGCGTAGTACTTCTTCAACCACACTGACCACGCTTTGATTTTGAAATATAGCACTATTTTTCCCCACGGCCAGCCGTGCTAAGCACGAAGATAACACGACTTGGTAATGAGCTTCATCTTTATTGACTGATAGCTGGCTAAATTCGGTGATCACCCCATACAAGGTACGTTTATTCGTGACGGCGGGCAAGTCACTTAACGAACGAATAGCGGAAGTTAATGGCTTGTTAATAACAGGATTAAAGGAGAAAGTCGATTTTTGATTAAGGAACGCATCGGGTGATAAGGTTTTGTCAGGGCTGGTAAAGGTAACCACATAACGCCAAGGTTGATTTAACTGCTCATCACCGTCAACATGCAAAACTGAAATCGGTGCGGTCAGCCCATCAACGGTTAAGGTATAGCGGTTGTGACTAACGCCCCCTAAACCGGCCATTAAATGGCTAAACTCGCCACCAAGTTGCCCCAAAAGGCGATTAAGTTCATTCGACATGTTTTGCTCTCCTATTATTCCTCATAATTTATTCCGTTTATTTTTATTTTAGTTATTATTTAATTTTACTGAGCGCAAAAAACAGACGGTTTAGCTAAAAAGTATACACCGCTTTAGTGTAAAATTTAATCTTTTTTTTTAAATTGTTAAATAAATGGTGTTTAATATTAATTGTTTATATTAGTTAAATCAGTCAGTGATAACCGTTTAATGCTTTGGCTGAATAAGGGATTTAAGCCATTTGATGCTTTATGAATAATGATTTATTAATCCCTTAAATTTAAAATGATTTTATACTGAAACGGTATAGATTCCTGAATATTTTTTACAAAAATCACTCTAATTTTGCGCCAATAAAATAGGAGGGAGTGATAATCATTATATAAATGAAAAATTTCCTCATTTGCCAATCCAGAAACGAAAGGAAAAGCAAAAAACGTGGTTTATCGTTGGATTTGTTCATTTTGAGGAAGAAAACCAATCATTTATAAATAATTAACCAACGGCCTATTATTTTGTGAGAATTTGTGGTAAAAAGTGGGGGTTAGTGGTAAAAATAGATTATTTAATTAACTTGATGATTTATATTAAATAAAAATTAACAAGAAATTTATAAATAATGGTGCCTTTATGTTTAGTGGTGCAATTTCAATCAATTTGGATAATAAAGGGCGGTTAGCTATTCCTACTCGCTACCGTGAATCTTTATCTAAAAGCATGGTTTGCACCATTGGCTTATACCACCCTTGTTTGACGCTTTATTCAATGTCTGAATGGCAAACGATCGAACAGCAACTTGCTACATTATCAACAATAGTTGAAGCTGAACGTAGAATTAAACGATTGTTATTGGGTTATGCAACTGAATGCATGATGGATAATTCGGGGCGAATTTTATTGCCATCTACACTACGGGCTTATGCAAAATTGGAAAGAAATACAATGCTTGTTGGTCAATCGAATAAATTCGAGATCTGGGATGAGACAATTTGGTATCAACAAATTCGTGATGATATTACTGCATTATCAACAGATATTGAAAACTTGTCAGATAATTTGAAAATTTTAACTATTTAATAAGAGCAAAAGATTGATGGATTATCAACATACAACGGTTTTATTAAACGAAGCTGTACAAGCATTAAATATAAAAAAAGATGGCATTTATGTTGATGGTACATTTGGGCGAGGTGGGCACTCTCGCTTAATACTTGAACAACTTGGTGCACAAGGACGATTGATTGCTATCGATCGTGATGAACGTGCTGAAGAAACTGCTTTAGAAATAATTGATCCTAGATTTACTTTTATTCGTGGTGAATTTTCAAATATATATGAGTATATTAATCAGTTAGCATTATTAGGTAAAATTGACGGTATTTTGTTAGACCTTGGTGTTTCATCACCACAACTTGATGATCCTGAAAGAGGATTCTCTTTTATGCGTGATGGACCTTTAGATATGCGAATGAATAACCAAAAAGGTTTAACTGCAAGTGAATGGTTACTAAACAGTGATGAAAACGATATTGCATGGGTGTTAAAAACATTTGGTGAAGAAAAATTTGCCAAACGTATTGCACATGCGATCGTCGAGCAAAATAAGATTTCACCCATTACTCGTACTCTGGAATTGGCTAAGTTAATTGAAAAAGCGACACCCAAAAAAGATAAAAATAAGCATCCTGCTACACGCAGTTTTCAAGCTATACGTATTTATATTAATAGTGAGCTAGAAGAAGTTGAGCAAGCATTAAATAGCAGTTTGTCGGTTCTTGCCAATCACGGCAGGCTTGCGGTTATTAGCTTTCATTCTTTAGAAGATAGAATTGTAAAGCAATTTATTAGCAAACAGAGTAAAGGCCCAGATTTACCCGCTCGGTTACCATTAACAGAACAACAAATTAAACAATATGGCGGTGCTAGATTAAAATCACTCGGTAAAATTAAACCGAATACAATTGAAATTAATAATAACCCGCGCTCTCGAAGCGCAATATTAAGGGTAGCAGAAAGGAAACATGAATAGCCACCAACTCAATGATGCTTTTCGAGATAACATCTATATTGATAAAGATATTCAAAAAAAGCCAAATAAAAGCTTATTTGGCTTAATTATTGGCGATTTGTTTGGCCATCAAAAAATTTCATTATTATTACTTGTAATGATTATTATCTCTGCTGGTGCTGTATTAATAACAACGCAACAGGTTCGTAAACAGCTATTTGAGCGTGAGCAACTTTTATTAGAACAAGATGTATTAGAAAGTGAATGGCGGAACCTAATTATTGAAGAAAATGTACTTGCAGAGCCCAAGCGTATTGAAGAGAAAGCTAAGATTCAATTAGGTATGTCTTATGTAACACCACAAAATGAAACAGTTATTGTGATAAAGAGTAAATAATGAAGCCTGTTACTAAACATAAAAAAGATAAAACTAAAAAGGCAACAAAAACAAATAAGTTGAATAGTAAAAAGCAATTTTTTACTCCAAGCCGTTTTTATATTGTATATACTCTTATTATTTTTGCGATTATTAGTCTTATTGTTCGAATGGCATTATTACAAATTATTGAGCCAGACAAACTCATTGCTGAAGGTAATAAACGCTCGATACGTCATCAAGAAATGGATGCGCCAAGAGCAATGATAACTGACCGTCATGGCCGAGCATTAGCTGTAAGTGTGCCAATGTTTGATGTATGGGCAGATCCTAAAATCGTTGTACAAAAAGGCGGAGTTAAAGCAGATGATATCAGGTGGCAAGGTTTAGCTAAAACGTTGAATATTCCAATGTCGACACTAGAGCAAAAACTAGGTAATGCATCAATGCGATTTGTTTATTTATCTAGACAAGTAACACCAACTATATCTGATTATTTAAAAAAGCTAAAATTACCAGGGATATCATTTGCCAAAACATCCAAACGTTATTATCCTGCGGCAGAAAATATAGCTCAACTAATTGGTTTAACAGACATTGATGAAAATGGCGCTGAAAAGGGTTCTGAAGGCATTGAAAAAAGCTTTAATAAGTGGTTAATTGGTGAATCAGGGCAAAGAATTGTAAGGCGAGATCGAGTCGGTCGTGTTATTGAAGAATTAGAACGAACAGAAAGTGAAACAGCTGCAGACTTAACACTCAGCATAGACGAGCGTTTACAATCGTTGGTATATACCGAGCTTAGCCAAGCTGTTGAATTTAACAAAGCAGACAGTGGAACAGCAGTATTAGTTGATGTGCACACTGGCGAGATTTTAGCAATGGCAACCAGCCCATCTTATAACCCGAATAATCGTTCATCGCTTGATTATAATTTATTGAGAAATAGAGCTGTTACAGATGCGTTTGAACCAGGCTCGACTGTTAAACCTTTAGTAGTAATGGCTGCTTTAGAAAAGAAAATTGCCAATTTAAATACGATTATTGACACAAGACCATTTTATGTCAATCGCTATGAAATTAAAGATGTGTCATATCAAAAATCACTAAATTTGGCTGGTATATTAGAAAAATCCAGTAATGTTGGCGTAAGTAAACTTGCCTTACAAATGCAGCAAGGTGATCTTGTAGAATTCTATAGTCGTTTTGGGTTAGGCCAGCCAACAGAATTAGGTTTAGGTGGCGAAGTCAGTGGTTCAATTGCAGCGGATAGAACAAGAAAATGGGCTGATATTGAACGAGCTACATTTGCGTTTGGGTATGGGCTAAGAGTTACACCATTACAGTTAGCTAGGGCTTATGCGACTATCGGTAGTTATGGTATTTATCGACCAGTAACAATTTTAAAGGCCACCGAACCTGTTAAAGGCAAACGTGTTGTTTCTGAAAAAGATGCAAAAACAGTTGTTCAATTAATGGAAGCTGTAGCGGTTACTGGTGGCGGTACGAAGGCATCCGTCCCTGGTTACAGTGTTGCGGTTAAAACAGGAACTGCAAAAAAATTATCTGGTGGCCGGTATGTTAATCAATATCTGGCTTATACAGCAGGTATTGCCCCAGCAACAGGGCCAAAATATTCTCTTGTGGTTGTTATTGATAATCCTAAAGCTGGTCAGTATTATGGTGGCTCAGTCTCTGCCCCTGTTTTTAGTCGCATTATGGGAGGTGTTCTTAGAACAATGAATGTAAAACCAGATCGCCAAATTGATGGCCAAATGATTATTTATTAATAGGTGGAAAATAATGACTACAAGTTCTTTTTATACATTATTTGAGCTATTAGGTGGAGGTGAAAGTCGAAATCTAAAATTAGACAATTTTTCACTTAATCATTTGTGTATTGATAGCCGTAAAGTGAAAAAAAATGATGTATTTGTTGCTATCAAAGGGCATGCCGTTGACGGTCGAACATTTATTCCACAAGCTATTGCTGTTGGTGCTGCTGTTGTATTGATCGAAACAAAAAGAAAATCAAATGACTTAAAAATTGATTATCTTAAGCAAAACAATAAATCTGTCATTCCACAAATAAGTGTTTTTCAACTTTCACAACGTTTATCATTAATTGCTAATGATTTTTATCATACCCCTTCAAAAAAATTATCCGTTATTGGTGTGACAGGAACGAATGGAAAAACAACCGTTAGCCAGCTTATTGCTCAATGTACAACATTATTGAATGAGAAAACAGCAATAATGGGGACTATTGGTAATGGCATTTATAATCAACTTGAACCATCTATCAATACGACGGCATCTGCAATAGATATACAAACATTATTAGCTAATTTTGTAAAAAAACAGGTGAAAATTGTAGCCATGGAGATTTCTTCTCATGGGCTTGCAATGGATCGTGTTAAAGGGCTAAATTGTGCTGCCACCGTATTTACCAACCTAAGTCGCGATCATCTCGATTACCATAAAACCATGGGGAAGTACGCCAAAGCAAAATGGTCGCTATTTAGTCCTGATGAAAAAGAAAAACAAGTTTTAACCGCTGGCAAATCAATTATTAATTATGATGATAAATATGGAAAAAGATGGATTGAAAAGCTCACGCAAGTGACGGCTGTCTCATGCCAACCTAAATCATTACGACAATTAAAGGCCTTAAATATACCTTATGTTGGTGTTTCTATGATTGATTATCACGACAAAGGCGCCAAAATTTATATGGAGTCAAGTTGGGGAAACGCCATTATTAATAGTCGGCTACTAGGTGAGTTTAACGTTTCTAATTTGTTATTAGCGATAGCTACACTTTTAACATTGAATTTTCCATTTTTTGCTGTAGTTAATATGGCTGCTTTTTTGAACCCCATTTGTGGGCGAATGGAGGTGTTACACGTAAAAAATAGTCCAACGGTTATTGTTGACTATGCGCATACTCCAGACGCATTACAAAAAGCCTTACAAGCAAGCCGAATACATTGTAAAGGTTCTTTATGGGTGATTTTTGGCTGTGGTGGAGATAGGGATACGGGTAAAAGGCCTTTAATGGCTAAAATAGCAGAACAATTTGCCGATAAGATTGTTCTGACAAATGACAATCCACGAACAGAAAACGAGATGAAAATTATTCATGACATTGAGCAAGGCTTAGTAAGTAAAAAAAATGTACAAGTTGTTACTGACAGAGTACAAGCGATAACCCAAACGCTTGCTCAAGCAAATATTAATGATGTGATATTGATTGCTGGAAAAGGGCATGAAGATTATCAAATTGTGGATAAAACTAAATATCATTACTCAGATCAAGAAACAGTCAAAAGACTTTTAGGAGTTGAAAGTCAATCATGATCCCATTAAAAATCGAACAATTAAAAAAAATTGTGGATGGTAAATTTTATCATATCCAAAACGAAAGTATTATGATTGATACTATTTGCACTGATTCACGAAAACTAACTGAAAAATCATTGTTTATCGCCTTAGTAGGTGATAGTTTTGATGGGCATGAATTTGCCCAACAAGCCATTCAAAATGGTGCTATTGCTGTGGTTGTCAATCGTAAACTCGATTGTCTAATACCGCAAATTGTCGTTGATGATACACGCCATGCATTAGGTAAAATTGCTTCATTTATTCGCCAGCAAAGTCAAGCAAAAATTGTCGCATTAACAGGCTCTTCTGGCAAAACTTCTGTTAAAGAGATGACAGCTGCAATTTTAGGCTTTTGTGGCCAAACACTTTATACTCAAGGGAATTTTAATAATGATATTGGTGTTCCACTTACCTTATTTCGTTTAACTCCCCAAGACAATTTTGCTGTAATAGAATTAGGTGCTAACCATATTGGCGAAATTGCTTATACTACAAATATTGTTAAGCCACAAAGCGCTTTAATTAATAATATTGCCGAAGCTCATATTGAGGGATTTGGCTCGCTTGAAGGTGTAGCAAAAGCTAAGGGTGAAATATTTCAAGGTTTGCCCAAAGATGGCATCGCTATTATTAATTTAGATAGTTGTTCAGATAAATGGTTTACTCAACTGATAAATAAAACAATTTGGACTTTCTCATTAGCTAATCCATCAGCTGATTTTTATGCCAGCAATATTACATATGCTCAAAACACTACTTTTATGTTACATACTCCTAAAGGCGAATGTGAAATTAAGTTACCACTAATTGGGCAACATAATATTTCAAATGCGATTGCAGCCTCCGCTTTGGCGATCTCTGTTGGTGCAACGTTCAACCAGATTCAGCAAGGTTTAGCCACTTTAAAACCAGTAAAAGGTCGGTTATTTCCAATCAAGCTAAATCAAACCCAATTAATTTGGGATGATACTTATAATGCCAATGTTGGTTCAATGTCTGCGGCAGTTAAAGTTTTGGCAAAGCAGCCTGGGTATCGAATTTTAGTGGTTGGTGATATGGGGGAATTAGGATGCGAAGCAGAAAAATATCATCGACAAATAGGTGAACTTGCTCATGATGAAAAACTAGATTGTGTCGTAAGTGTTGGCAAATTAAGTCAATTTATTAGCCAATATAGCGGGGTAGGTCACCATTTTAATAATAAACAAGATGCAGTAAATTATCTATTAATGTTATTACGTCAATATCCAACTTTAACTATGCTGGTTAAGGGGTCGCGTAGTGCCAAAATGGAAGAACTTATTGAAAAAATTCAAATTGAACAGCTGAAAATGAATCAGGATTAAAATTATGTTTGTGTGGATATCAGAATATTTAGTTAAACATTTTACCTTTTTTAATGTTATCTCTTATTTAACAGTAAGAGCCATTTTAGGTCTATTAACCTCGTTAGTTATTTCATTATTTATGGGACAAAAAGTTATTGATTGGTTACAAAAACTACAGATAGGACAGGTAATTCGTAATGATGGACCTGAATCCCATTTAAGTAAAAAAGGAACGCCAACTATGGGGGGGACGCTTATTTTAGCATCCATTTTATTATCGGTGTTATTATGGGCAGATCTTCGTAATCCTTATATATGGATTACCTTATTTGTGTTAATGGGTTATGGCATTATTGGTTTTACTGATGATTATTTAAAAGTCATTCGTAAAAATAGTGCTGGTCTTATTGCCAGATGGAAATACTTTTGGCAATCAGTCATTGCGTTAATTGTCGCTTTTGGTCTTTATGTTTATGGAAAAGATAGCGCAGCAACAGTACTTGTTGTGCCATTTTTTAAAGATGTGATGCCTCAATTGGGTTTATGGTTTATCTTGTTAACTTATGTTGTTATTGTCGGTGCAGGTAATGCCGTTAATTTAACGGATGGACTTGATGGACTCGCCATTATGCCAACTGTTTTTGTTGCAGCTGGTTTTACTCTTGTCGCTTGGGCTACTGGCAATGTCAATTTTGCCGCCTATTTAAATATCCCTTATATTAAATTTAGTGGTGAATTGATGATTGTCTGCATGGCAATTATTGGCGCGGGACTTGGTTTTTTATGGTTTAACACATATCCTGCAATGGTTTTTATGGGCGACGTTGGCTCGTTAGCTTTAGGCGGGGTGTTTGGTATTATTGCTGTGTTATTACGACAAGAATTTTTATTACTCATTATGGGCGGGATCTTTGTTATCGAAACGCTCTCCGTTATTTTGCAAGTTGGATCGTTTAAATTACGTGGTAAAAGAGTTTTCCGTATGGCACCCATTCATCATCACTATGAATTAAAAGGTTGGCCAGAACCGCGTGTTATTGTGCGTTTTTGGATAATTTCATTAATGTTAGTTGTAATAGGTTTATTAACATTGAAGTTACGTTAATAAACAATACTAGGATTGAATTATGGTTAGCTATCAAGGCAAAAAAGTCGTTATTGTTGGTTTAGGTATCACAGGTCTTTCATGTGTTAACTATTTTCTTGCTCAAAATGTTATACCTAAAGTTATCGATACTCGTTTATCCCCATCAGGCTTAGAGCAATTAGACAAACGCGTTGTTTATCATTTAGGTGAATTAAATATTGATTGGTTGCTAGATGCTGATTTAATCATTGCAAGCCCAGGCATTGCTTTAGCTACACCTGAACTACAATTAGCAGCTAAACAAGGGATTGAAATTATTGGGGATATAGAGCTATTTTGTCGCGAAATAAATCAACAAAATAATAAGCAGATCGTGGCAATCACTGGTGCAAATGGTAAAACGACTGTAACAACATTAGTTGGTGAAATCATTGCATCAACAGGCACTAAAGTTGCTGTTGGGGGAAATATTGGACAACCAGCATTATCGTTATTGAACCAAGATTACGATGTATATGTTCTTGAACTATCAAGTTTTCAGCTAGAAACAACTTATAGTTTACAAGCTACCGTTGCAACAATTTTAAATATTTCACAAGACCATATGGATCGCTATCCTTTTGGTCTAATGCAATATGTCGAGGCGAAGCAACGTATTTACCATAACGCTAAATATTGTGTGATTAATTATGATGATGAGCTAACTACTCCAACAAATAAACAAAGTAATTGTGTTTCATTTGGTGTGACTAAAGGCGATTATCATTTAGATCAACACTGTGAGCATCTTATAGCACAAGAGCAGGACGTATTAGCAACAAAAACCATGAAATTAACTGGGTGCCATAATTATCTTAATGCGCTTGCAGCTTTAGCAATAGCCGATAAATTAAAGATTCCACGAAAATCAAGCATAGCAACAATCGCATCATTCCATGGATTGCCTCACCGTTTTGAGTTAGTGTTGGAAAAAAATGGAGTGAAATGGATTAATGACTCTAAAGCAACTAATGTAGGTAGCACTGCAGCTGCTTTAAACAGTATTGTTTGCAAAGGAAAATTATTTTTATTACTAGGTGGAGATGGAAAATCAGCTGATTTTTCGCCACTTATTCCTTATTTACAAAATAGAAACCTGGAGATTTTCTGCTTTGGGCGAGATCGCTATTTACTAGGTAAACTAGCTGCCAATATAACAACAATCACCGAAACCATGGCGGAATCTGTAAAAATTATTGCTCAAAAAGTGGAGCCCAACGATGTGGTTTTACTTTCCCCTGCTTGTGCAAGTTTAGATCAGTTTAAAAATTATATTGAACGCGGAAAGCGATTTGCACAACTTGCTACACAATATGCTCAAGGAAATGAAAAATGACATTTTTTGGGCTAAAAAAACAAGTGAATCCACATGTCCCATTTGATAATCAATTACTTTGGACTGTGCTTGGTTTAATGATATTTGGTTTGATCATGGTGACATCGTCTTCAATGTCATTTAATGAAAGTAATCCGTTCTTTTATACACAACGAGAGCTTATTCAGTTAGGGTTATCGTTATTTTTAATGTTTATTACATTATATATTCCAATGCAACGTTGGCAACAGTTTGGGTCAATATTACTAATTATTGCTATTATTATGTTGATTGTTGTGCTAGGCATTGGTTCTTCGATTAATGGTGCATCTCGCTGGATACCTTTAGGTGTATTCAATTTTCAACCAGCCGAGCTTTCAAAATTAGCACTATTTTTATTTTTAGCGGGTTATTTATCGCGCAAATCCGACGAGGTACAAAGTGGATTTTGGGGCTTTTTTAAACCTATGGTTGTTATGGCAATACTCTCGGTATTGTTACTTAAACAACCCGATCTAGGCACTGTTATTGTTTTATTTATGGTGACTATTGGTATCTTATTTATTGCTGGAGCCCAATTGTGGCAATTTATTGCGATTTTACTAACGGGTGTTGGTACAGTGATTTGTTTGATTTTATATGAGTCTTACCGTTTAACACGGTTATTAACTTTTCTTGACCCTTGGCAAGATGCAACGGGTTCAGGCTATCAATTAGTTGCTTCATTAATGGCAATAGGTAATGGCGGCATTACTGGGCAAGGTATGGGAAATTCTATCTTAAAATTAGGCTATTTACCTGAATGCCATACTGATTTTATTTTTTCAATTATTTCAGAAGAGTATGGATATATAGGCGTAGTTGCTTTGTTGTCATTGCTTTTCTTTTTGACATTTAAGGCACTTGCAATTGGTTATCGTGCGCTTAATGATGGATCATTATTTTCAGGCTATTTAGCCTGTGAAATAGGTATCTGGTTTGGATTCCAAACATTTGTTAATGTTGGTGTTACATCGGGTATGTTACCAACAAAAGGATTAACATTACCATTTATTAGTTATGGTGGTTCAAGCCTTATTGTGATGAGTATTGCCGTTGCAATATTACTTAGGATAGATTTTGAATTTAGACAACAACAAGCGCAAGCAAGAATAAGGTTAATAAAATAATGAAAAAATTATTAGTTATGGCAGGGGGAACTGGTGGGCATGTTTTTCCCGGTATTGCTGTTGCGCATTATTTAATGAAGCAAGGCTGGCAAGTAAGATGGTTAGGCACCGCCGATAGAATGGAAGCACACCTAGTTCCTGAAAATGGCATCGATATTGATTTTATCGAAATATCAGGGCTACGCGGAAAAGGTATTATCGCATTGTTAAAAGCACCTTATAAAATTTTAAAAGCCGTTTTACAGGCGCGGAAAATTTTAAAAAACTATCGCCCCGATGTAGTCCTTGGAATGGGAGGATATGTGTCTGGCCCTGGAGGGATCGCCGCAAAAACACTTGGTATCCCTATTGTTTTACATGAACAAAATGGTATAGCAGGTTTAACCAACAAGTGGTTAGCTAAAATTGCAACTAAAGTTTTGCAAGCATTCCCAACAGCTTTCCCTAAGGCTGAAGTTGTTGGCAATCCTGTGCGTAGTGAGCTTTTAACTGTTGCAAGACCTGAAGAAAGATTCAAAGATCGCCATGGACCAATTAGAATATTGGTCATGGGGGGAAGTCAAGGCGCAAAAGTTATTAATGATATAGTGCCTCAAGCGATAACAAAATTATCAGATAAATATGTAATATGGCACCAAACTGGTAAAGGAATGTTAAATTCAGTCACTGAATCTTATCAAGATTGTAATATGGAAAATAACAAAGTAACTGAATTTATCTCTGATGTTGCTGAGGCATATAATTGGGCAGATCTTGTAATTTGTCGAAGTGGCGCATTAACCGTTAGTGAAATTGAAACTGTTGGTATCGGTGCTATTTTTGTTCCGTTTATGCATAAAGATCGCCAACAATTTTGGAATGCAAAATCATTAGCAGATATAGGCGCAGCTAACATCATAGAACAACCAGATTTTAGCGTTGAATCCTTATCAAAACTATTACTAAATCTGAATCGCGACAAACTAATTGAAATGGCGATTAAAGCTAAAAGTTTATCTATTGTAAATTCCACTGAAAAAGTGGCGCAAACCCTTAATTCAGTGATAAAATAGTAAACTTATAATATGAATTTATGTAATAATTCTGTTAAAAAAGTTTCAGGTTAGGTGTATGTTTGAGTCAATAAATTGTTTGAACTAAAAATAACAGATATAAAAATGTTCAATGATGATATGACGCTGTGCACTATGCAATGAAAAAATAATTAGGAGTTCAATAGTGAATACAAGGGAATTAGCAGAGTTAAGAGCAATTATTCCTGAAATGAAACGAGTAAAACATATTCACTTTGTGGGTATTGGTGGCGCGGGCATGGGTGGAATTGCCGAAGTTCTAGCTAATGAAGGGTACAACATTAGCGGTTCAGATATTGCTGAAAATGCTGTGACTCAACACCTAGAAATATTAGGAGCAAAGATCGTTATTGGTCATGCCGCTGAAAATGTTATTAACGCCAGTGTTGTCGTTATATCTTCGGCTATTTCGCAAGATAACATTGAAGTGGTTGCTGCCCGTGAGGCTCGTATACCAGTCATTCAACGCGCTGAAATGTTAGCTGAATTGATGCGTTTTCGATACGGCATTGCTATTGCTGGCACGCACGGTAAAACCACGACAACGGCAATGGTTACCACTATTTATGCTGAAGCTAAACTTGATCCAACCTTTGTTAATGGTGGTTTAGTTAAGGCAGCAGGAGTACATGCTAAGCTAGGTAGTAGTCGTTATTTTATTGCAGAAGCAGATGAAAGTGATGCTTCATTTCTTCATTTGCAACCAATGGTATCTATTGTAACTAATATCGAACCTGACCATATGGATACTTACCAAGGCAGTATTGAGAATCTTAAACAAACATTTATTTCGTTTTTACGAAACCTGCCATTTTATGGTTTAGCTATTATGTGTTATGACGATCCGATTAATCGTGAATTATTACCGATTGTAGGACGAAAAGTCATTACTTATGGATTTAGTGAAGAAGCTGATGTTGTTATTAAAGATTATCGCCAAGAAAAAGGCATAAGCTATTATACTGTTTGCCGTCCAGAGCGGCCAAATTTACAAATCGAGTTAAATGCACCAGGTAAACATAATGCCTTAAACTCAGTAGCTGCAATTATTGCTGCCACTGAAGATGGCATTGATGATGAATCGATTATAAATGCATTAGCTAAATTTGCAGGTACCAGTAGGCGTTTTGATTTATTAGGTGTTTTTCCTCATGCCGACGGTGGGGATATTATGATGGTTGATGATTATGGGCATCATCCAAGCGAGGTTAATGCAACAATCCAAGCGGCAAGAAATGGTTGGCCTGAACGACGGCTTGTGTTGTTATTTCAACCACACCGATATACGCGCACTCGCGATTTATTTGATGATTTTGCGCAAGTACTTTCTCAAGTTGATGCTCTTGTGATGTTAGATGTCTATCCTGCTGGAGAGCAACCCATTGCAGGGGCTGATAGTCGTTCTTTATGCCGAACAATTCGTAATCGAGGTAAAGTTGATCCCATTTATATCTCTGATTTAAATTTGTTGCCTGAAATTATGCAAGAAGTATTACAAGGTGGTGATTTATTAATTACACAAGGCGCTGGTAGTGTTGGTCGTATTGCTCGCCAATTAGCTAAAACTCAATTATCTTCAAAAGAGGCTTTATAAAAATGGTTGATAAAGTTGCTGTATTATATGGTGGTACCTCTTCTGAGCGTGAAGTATCGCTTAAGTCAGGTAAAGCTGTATGTGCAGGATTATTGGCAAATGGTGTTGATGCACATCTTATTGATACTAAATATCACCCTATCACTAATTTAAAAGCGGAGGGTTACACAAAGGCTTTTGTTATCCTTCATGGACGTGGTGGTGAAGATGGTATTGCTCAAGCAATTTTGACTTATCAAAATATTCCTTATACGGGCAGTGATGTTTTGTCATCAGCATTAACCATGGATAAGTTAAAAACTAAATTGATCTGGAAATCGCTCAATTTACCTGTTGCTGATTACATCATGGTAGAAAAATCACAATCAATTGATACGGACTCTATTGTTAAACAACTTGGATTACCACTGTTTGTTAAACCAATTCATGAGGGTTCTAGTGTCGGTATGGCTCGTGTTAATGAAGAATCTGAATTAAAATCAGCCATTGATGCCGCTTTTAAATATGATAGTGCGGTAATGGTTGAGTCATTTTTAGCTGGTCCAGAATTTACAGTATCTATTGTAGGTGAAGAGGTTTTACCGTCAATTCACATAAAACCTACTACCAAGTTTTATGATTATGATGCCAAATATTTATCTGACACTACCCAGTATTTTTGTCCAAGCGGTTTACCTAATGACAAAGAGCAAGAAATTCAAAAATTAGCATTAGATGCTTATAAAGCGGTTGGTTGCAGGGGCTGGGGAAGAGTTGATATCATGTTTGATGCTAATCAAAAACCATTCCTACTTGAGGTAAACACTGCGCCAGGAATGACAGATCACAGCTTGGTACCTATGGCGGCAAAACAACATGGTTGGTCATTTAACGAACTTGTAGCCAAAATCTTAAATTTGGCAATTCTCTAATTGGCCTTATTTTATGAAACAAGTTCGGCAAGCAGCGCATAGAAGAGAAGAAAAAAATAAAAGGCGGTTGCTTATCTTTCGTAATACAGAACAATTTTTAGGTTTTTTGTTCTTTATTATGATTATTTTTATTAGCATTTGGGTGATTCAAAGCTTTAAGAATTGGATGGATGATCCCGAGCAAATGGTATTATCACAATTAACGTTAAGTGGGGAACACACCTATACAACTGAGGACGATCTTCGAAATGCGATTTTAGGATTAGGGTTGCCTAATACCTATATAGGACAAGATGTTAATGATATTCAACAAGAAATCATGCGATTTCCATGGGTTAAACAAACCAGTGTGCGAAAACAATGGCCTGATAGGCTAATTATTTATGTAGAAGAATATAAACCTGTACTTTATTGGAATGATCTATTTTTACTTGATAAAAATGGTAATGTATTTAGTGTACCTCTTGACCGTATTGCCGAATTACAATTACCAAGGCTATACGGTCCAGAGGGTAAGGCAAAAGCAGCGTTAGAAATTTATTTGAAATTAGAAGATATTTCTAAAAAATTAGCTAATAATGAGTTAGCATTACATATTAAATTCGCTATAACTGATGAACGCAATGCATGGCAATTGATGATAAAACAATGTATATCTGGTTTTTGCCTTGAAAATCAAGAAATAAAATTATTGTTAGGTAGTGAAAAAATTGAACAGCGATATCAACAATTTATTAAATTATTTCCAGAAATTCAATCAAGAGTGCCTGAAAATGAAAGAATAACGGTAGCTGATTTACGTTACGAAAATGGTATTTCAGTACAAAGAGAAAAAATAATGCTGTAAGGAATAAATTAAGGCTGAAGTATGAAAGCAACAGAAAAAAAATTGGTCGTTGGATTAGAGGTTGGCACATCCAAAGTGCTTGCTCTTGTTGGTGAAGTTCTTCCTGATGGTATTGTCAATATCATTGGCGTGGGGCACTGCCCATCAAAAGGTGTTGATAAAGGTGGTGTAAACGATCTTGAGTCTGTAGTGAAATCAATCCAACGAGCGGTTGATCAAGCTGAACTAATGGCAGATTGCCAAATATCCTCAGTATATTTAAGCCTTTCTGGTAAACATATCCGGTGCCAAAATGAAATAGGAATGGTGCCAATAGCCGACGAAGAAGTCACAGCAGAGGACGTAGATAATGTTGTTCATACAGCAAAATCAGTCAGAATTTTAGATGAACACCGTATTTTACACGTCATTGCACAAGAATATTCTATTGATTTACAAGAAGGTATTAAAAATCCCGTTGGTTTATCTGGAGTAAGGATGAAAGCCAAAGTTCACTTAATTACTTGTCATAATGATATGGCTAGAAATATTGTGAAAGCAGTTGAACGTTGCGGATTAAAAGTAGATCAGCTTATTTTTTCTGGATTAGCTTCCAGCTATGCAGTTTTAACTGATGATGAAAAAGAATTAGGTGTTTGCGTAATAGACATCGGTGGCGGTACAATGGATGTGACAGTCTATACTGATGGTGCATTACGTCATTCTGTTGTAATCCCTTATGCTGGCAATGTTGTTACCAGCGATATTGCATATGCGTTTGGCGCACCACCTATGGATGCAGAAAACATTAAGATTCGTTATGGGTGTGCTGTAGGTTCGTTAGTGGGTAAAGATGAGGTTATTGATGTCCCTAGTGTAGGGGGAAGGCCGTCTCGTTCATTGCAACGACAGACGCTTACCGATGTAATTGAACCACGCTATTCAGAACTTCTTGCGTTGGTACAAAAAGAGTTACTTGTATTACAAGAAGAACTTAAGAAACAAAATATTAAATATCAATTAGCAGCAGGTATTGTTTTAACTGGTGGCGCATCTCAAATAAAAGGAATGGTAGAATGCGCCGAAAAAGTATTTAAAAACCAAGTGCGTATTGGTCAGCCATTAAACATATCAGGATTAACCGATTATGTTCAAAAACCTTATTGTTCAACAACTATAGGGTTATTACATTATGGAAAACAAGATTTATTAAATGATGATGCTAAAGATAGCAATAAATCATCATTAAAAGGGATAGCTAAACGATTGACCGGATGGTTTAAAAAAGAATTTTAGCTAGTATATTTCAAGAACTTCGTGGACATTGTAGATGATTATCTGTACAATGTCCGCAGATCGTAAATTTGGAGATAAGTTATGTTTGAGCCTATGGTTGCAGATGCTGAGCCAGCAGCAGTCATTAAAGTTATTGGTGTCGGTGGTGGCGGTGGTAATGCTGTCGAGCATATGATTGCAGAGCATATTGAAGGTGTTGAGTTTTTTGCGGCGAATACGGATGCGCAAGCATTAAAAAGAATTAAGGTGGGTCAAACTATCCAGATTGGGACTAATGTTACTAAAGGACTTGGTGCTGGCGCTAATCCAGAAGTTGGTAGAAATTCTGCAGAGGAAGATCGCGAGGTCATCCGCAGTGCAATTGAAGGTGCTGACATGGTTTTTATCGCTGCTGGAATGGGCGGGGGCACAGGAACGGGTGCAGCTCCAGTCGTTGCCGAGATAGCAAAAGAATTAGGTATTTTAACGGTTGCTGTTGTTACTAAACCTTTTAGCTTTGAAGGTAAAAAACGTATGGCTTTTGCTGAACAGGGTATTTCTGAATTAGCAAAACATGTCGATTCACTGATCACTATTCCAAATGACAAATTATTAAAAGTATTAGGTCGTGGAGTTAAATTGCTTGATGCTTTTGCGGCAGCTAATGGCGTTTTAAAAGGTGCAGTACAAGGTATTGCTGAACTTATCACTAAACCAGGTCTTATCAATGTTGACTTTGCCGATGTAAGAACAGTGATGTCTGAAATGGGATATGCTATGATGGGCTCTGGTAGAGCTAGTGGCGATAACCGAGCCGAAGAGGCAGCAGAAATGGCAATTTCTAGTCCATTACTTGAAGATATTGATTTATCTGGCGCTCGTGGTGTATTAGTAAATGTAACTGCGGGGTTAGATATTGGTTTAGAAGAGTTTGAAACAGTAGGTAGCACAGTTAAAGCGTTCGCTTCTGACAATGCAACAGTCGTTGTTGGTACAACATTTGATCCAGATATGTCTGATGAGATTCGAGTAACAGTAGTTGCAACGGGTATTGGTATGGATAAACGACCAGAAGCTAAAATAGTTAAACCACCCGTGTCACACAATGATTTGTTTGGCCACAGCAATACATTAGGACAACAAGAAGAGAAATTAGCTAAGGTTGCTAATGAACCAACAGCTTCTCCGCTTGAGGATCATAAAATTTTAGATATTCCTGCTTTCATCCGTAAGCAAGCGAATTAGAATTGAACTTATTTGATTTTTTATTGTCAAAATCGATAGGAACAAACAAAAAAGTAGGTGTAAATTGAAACAAAGAACATTAAAGAAAACCATTCAAGCAACTGGTGTTGGTTTACATACTGGCAAGAAAGTTACTTTGACATTACGCCCTGCGCCAGAAAATACAGGTATTATTTATCGTCGTACTGATTTGAATCCATATGTTGATTTTCCAGTGGATGCAAAATCAGTGCGAGATACCATGCTTTGTACCTGTTTAGTAAACGAAGATAATGTTCGCATTTCAACAGTTGAGCATATCAATGCTGCTTTAGCTGGGCTAGGTATTGATAATCTCATTATTGAAGTTAATGCTCCCGAAATTCCAATTATGGACGGTAGCGCAAGCCCTTTTGTTTATTTATTGCTTGATGCAGGTATTGCTGAACAAAATGCCTTGAAAAAGTTTTTGTGTGTAAAGGAAACTATTCGAGTTGAAAATGGTGATAAATGGGCCGAAATAAGACCTTATAATGGATTTAGATTAGATTTTACCATTGATTTTCATCATCCTGCTATTGATAACAGTTCACAACGTTATCAGTTGGATTTTTCATCTGAGTCTTTTATTCGCCAAATCAGCCGAGCTAGAACTTTTGGGTTTATGCGTGATATTGAAGCATTACAATCTAAAGGTTTATGCTTAGGTGGTAGCTTAGATTGTGCAATTGTGGTAGATGATTATAAAGTACTCAATGACGATGGTTTACGTTTTGATGATGAATTTGTTCGTCACAAAATGCTTGATACTATTGGCGATTTATACATGAGTGGCCATAATATGATTGGTGAAGTAGTTTGTTATAAATCAGGTCATGCATTGAATAATCAATTATTACAAGCATTATTGGCGAAACAAGATGCTTGGGAATATGTAACATTTACAGAAGAGCAAACGGTGCCACTTGTGTTAGGCACTCAACAGCTTGTTTTAGCGTAAAATCATAAATAGTTATGTTTTATAAACGCTCCTATTTTTAATAGGAGCGTTTTTATTTTATATTTAAAGAGATACTAATATGAAAAATAGCCATTTTTTTGCCCATTTATCACGCCTAAAACTAATTAACCGTTGGCCTTTAATGCGTAATGTAAGAACCGAAAATGTATCAGAGCATAGCTTACAAGTTGCTTTTGTTGCACATGCTTTAGCTGTAATTAAAAATAAGAAATTTAATGGCGATGTAAACCCTGAACGCATCGCATTATTAGCAATGTATCATGATGTTTCAGAAGTAATAACTGGCGATTTACCGACGCCCACAAAATATTATAATCCGCAAATTACTGTTGAATATAAAAAAATTGAGAAAATAGCACAACACAAACTTCTTAATATGCTTCCTGAAGAGTTACAAAATGATTTTAAGACATTAATTGATGATGATTTTTATAGCGAAGCAGAAAAAAACATTGTAAAACAAGCTGACGCATTATGTGCTTATCTGAAAACAATTGAGGAATTAAGTGCGGGTAATAATGAATTTAAATTAGCAGAGCAACGTTTAAAAGAGACTTTATCTGAACGTAATAGCCCTGAAATGAAATACTTTTTAGATGTTTTTGTGCCAAGCTTTAGCTTATCATTAGACGAAATAACGATGTAAAATAGCTTATTTATCCGCGTATTTTTATTTCGATCATGCTCTATAATTAAAATGGTTCTTTATATTTAGCATTCCATTTATAGTGGTCAAAAATAGATTCTCACAATAGTTATAAGTTATAATAAACCCACTTGCTATTTGATTGTGATTAAATATTTTGGATGAAGATAACAAATATACACGTTTTTGATATCGACTCAAAGCAACCTGTAGACATCCAAAAGTAAATATTTTTACAGGCGACAGTTACCACAATGATATCTGTTTTTAGATAACTGATACGAATATATTTTAATAACTCTAACCCTGTAAGTTTTAGAATAAAAACATCAAGTAAAATTAAACCCACGCAATTATCATGAGCAATGATACGCTGTAATAGGTTTTCTTAATTAGTTGAATCACACAATTGAATATGCTCATTAAACGCATCAATGTTTGCTAACACTATAAAACCAATCTTACAATTATCTCCTTTCGCTAAATAACTTTTTTGAAATATACGTTGTGAGCTTTCTTCTAAAAGATTATCACCGTTATTAATGATTTCGATTTTATTTGGTGAAGAGATAAATTTAATAGCGCTTTCAACTCGAGAGCGTAAACATTGTAAATATTAACAATACAACGCATATAAATATTTTATCAGCTAGAAATAAAGTGAAAACTAACAAAAGAAGCTAATAAGCTTAAATTTAAGTGTTACTTGATTAAAAGGTATTTCATTAAAATTCAATATCTCTTTCCACCACAATGGTGTGAATTGATATTCATTACAAAATCTGCTAATAACATTAGTTAATTGGCAGATTATTACTAATGCAATTTAACAGACTAAATAATTTGCTTATTTTACTGCGTTATTTATGCTTTCAGTTACTAATTTAGCAATATTTGGCTCAAAAGCATTGAATAATATATATTCTACCGATACTTTATGAACAGTCACAATACTTGCTTATATTTTTAAAGTGATATTTTTAGCTTTTGCATCCAAAGATCCTTTAAAAATTCTGATAAATACTAATAGACTATTCATTTTATTTGGATAATCGCGCATCTAGCACTAATAATATAAGTATACATAGCTTTTTCTGCTTTGGAGTTGTTGAGTAATTAAGTAGGATGAAGATTGAAGTTAATAGTTTTAAACAGTAGAACGCTAAAATAGACTTAAACGCATATTGACCTAAAACTTTTTAAAAATAGCAATTAAAAATAACGTATTATTAGCGCAATAAACATTCTTGAATTTTATCAGCCTCTTTATTAAGTGCATCAATAACCAGATTCGGGTGAGCACTTTCAAGCGTTTTCACATTTTCAAATCCATCATTTACAACTGAACCTGTATATTGGTGAGCTTGTTTAATATTGCTAAATAGATAATGGATGTTATTTTGATGACGAGTTGCCGTTAGGATATAACTGATAAAATATTTAGTATGGTAAAGATAGTCAGTTACAGCATTAGCCACAACATGATTACCTTCAACTAATTTAATTGTGTCACCTCCGCTAACTGTGATTGCTTGCTGGCTCGGCACATTGTAATAAGGCCACCAAAGTGATCCAGAATAGTTTTCACTTGCTAATACCACTGGACCATTATCAAGTTCTTGCGCAATACATAAAGATAAAGAGGAGTGGAGGGCGGTAATTGGTCGTGATGTATTGTACTTATTTAATATATCAGCGCCTGACGAATTTTGAGCAATTTCAACACCGCTAGTCTGATAAATTGACAACATTTTTTGCGATGTGCAACTTGTTAGAATAGTTAAAATAGCCAAATAACCAATTAACTTTTTCATATCCCATCCTTTTTTGAATAAGCTCATCAATTCTAGCTTTTTACATCCTAATTTACTAGTATTTATCAATAGTGAATACAAATTTAATTAAGGCTAAAGAAAAGATTATTGATTAAGTATCTTTATAAGTGACAAAATTGCTCACAATAATAAGATAATTAATCTCCTTTACCACGGATTTTACGGGATAATCGTTTAAAACCATGAGTAAACTTTTTAATCGTCATAGCCCAAAAAGGCACCTTAATTATGATATTAAACCGTTCTTTTAATTCAATTGCATCATTGGCCTTAGTCAACCAAATAAACCCCGAATTAGTTAAATCAATGGCTTTGATTTTTCCTTCAGGCGTTAAAATAAAATTTCCACCATGCACATCATTAGAAACTAGATTATAACTGTGCAGCGTTTCTATGCACTCTTTTACTTGATCGCCATACTCTTTCATTTCATCCCATTTTAAAGAGCGACCTTCAATGAAGTTAAAAATCATATAATGGCGATTGGTTTTTTGATCAAAAGCAACCAAATAAAGTTCATAAGCAATATCACACTTATCAAGCGATATTCTTGCCAGCTTACGAATTAAATTAAAATAAAAATCACCAGTAATTTTGGCTATCAAACGACGCTCTAAACGATGCTCAACGCCACCATCAATTTTAAAAATAAATTTGTCTTGCTTATGATTGATTAGATAAGTATATCGTTCAATTTTATCGCTTGGATCCAGTAACTCATGATGCCCTTCTTCTGCCAAAAATTGGTCAAAAAGCTCTAAATAATTGATTTCGTCATTTTGCACGTAAGCGAATTTTAAATTGCCGCGTTGAACCTCAATAATTTTTGCAAAGTTATTCAAATTTATTATCCCAAAATACATCAAAAAATTTAGCTTATCTTAAACATTATCCGCGTTAAAGTAAATGGAACAGTAATAGGGACTCAGCGACATAGATTAATAACAACGATTTAGAATAATACATATTTGTTACTTAATAAAAAATGATATTATGGTGAAATTGTTTATTTATATTGCTGACATCTATGGCTAATAACGCTTCCCAATGGTTTTTATACATTATTAGAACAGCTAAACAATCACTTTATACTGGCATTACGACAGATATTACAAGGCGTTTTGAGCAACATAAAAATGGCAAAGGTTCTAAATATTTAAAAGCGCATCAAGATCTTAGCATTGTTTATCAAATTAGCGTGGGTGATAAATCCACAGCGCTAAAAATTGAGTATCGAATAAAACAGCTTTCTAAGCATAAAAAAGAGTGGTTGATTTTAAAGCAACCTAATTTTGAGCAGTTATTACAATCCCTTTCACTATAACGTAATAGAGTGTAATAAATTAAGTTTTCATAATATCAACCAAACTTTTTATTTAATTTTTAGCCTTATATCATTGGTGCTAATTGTAGTGGTGGTGATTTGATAGCAGTAATTTGCTGTTTAAATTCAGTTAATTGCTGGTGCCAAAAATCATCATCAGTGAACCATGGAAAGGCGATTGGAAAAGCAGGATCTTGCCAACGCGCTATAACCCATGCTAAATGGTGAATCATTCTCATTGCTCTCAAAGGCTCAATAAGTTTTAATTGATGGTTATCAAAATGATAAAACTCTTGATACATCTCAATTAGCATATCTAATTGCAGACGTTGCTGTTTATGATCGCCATGTAGTAACATCCATAGATCTTGGATTGCAGGTCCATTGCGTGAGTCATCAAAATCAACAAACATCGCATTATCACGCCATAAAATATTGCCAGCATGGCAATCAGCATGTAAACGAATAGGTTGCCAATCATTGTGCCAATATTGTTCAACAGCTTTAATTAATTGCGCTAAAATTATTTTAAGATCGGATTGAACTTTATTGGGAATAAAGCGACAAGATAGCAAAACCTCTTGTGGATGATAAAGATATTCCTCTAACCCGATAGTTGGGCGATATGAAAAAGATTGTTTTGCACCTATTTGATGAATACGCCCGAGCAACATAGCAACAGACTCCATCTGCTCAATATTATCCATTTCATATTGCCGTCCGCCCATGCTTGGAAATAGGGAAAATAGGTAACCGTGGTATTCATGTAGCGTCGTATTATTAAATGTTAATGGCGTAATAACAGGAATTTCCGCATCGAATAACTGCTGGGTAAACTGATGTTCTTCAAGAATCTGAGCTCGACTCCAGCGATGAGGACGATAAAATTTAACAACATAACGGGTGTGATCTTCATCATGAAATTGATAGACTCGGTTTTCATAACTATTTAAGGCGGTAAGTCCTGAATCAAGACGAATCCCGATGGACCCCAAACTATCAATAATCAGATCAGGCGATAACGAGTTATATGAAAAAGGGGTATTATCCATTAAACTGTTACCTTTACTGTTGGCTAAACCATTCATCTAATTTTTGTTTTAAAGGCTCTAATCCCATGCGCTTAGGCGAGGAAAATGGCGCAACGATAATATCCCCTTGAAAAGGCAAAATGGCTTCTTTAACCATGTTAACTTGTTTTTTTTGTGCTCCAGAAGCAAGTTTATCGGCCTTAGTAAGTAATAACATGACAGGAATATTAACTGAAACCGCCCATTGAATCATCTGTTGGTCTAAATCTTTTAACGGATGCCTTATATCCATTAGGACAACTAACCCTTTCAGACTTTCACGTTTTTGTAGATATTCCCCTAAAGATTTTTGCCATTTACGTTTTATGGCTTCGGGAACTTGTGCATAACCATAACCTGGCAGATCAACTAAACGGCAATTTTCTTCAACCTCAAAAAGATTAATTAACTGAGTTCTTCCCGGTGTTTTACTTGTTCTGGCTAGCGTTTTTTGATTGGTTAATGTGTTAAGTGCACTGGATTTACCCGCATTAGATCTGCCAGCAAATGCCACCTCAACACCACTATCACTTGGTAAATGAGAAATATCAGGCGCGCTTAAAATAAAATGAGTTTTTGCGTAATTTAATGGTCGAATTGTTGTCATAAAAAATACCTTTAAGCGCACAACGGCACTTAATTGATTAAAATGCCGTTACTGTATAGAAAAACTCAAGCATTGACAACTTTTTCGACTGCTTTTGTCAAACGTGCCATCCCTTCTTTTATCTCATCTTCGGATATAATCAGCGATGGGGTAAAACGTAACACATTTGAGCCTGCATTTAAAATCATCACTTTAAACTCGGCCGCAACATTTAACAAATCACGGGCTTTATTATGAAATTCAGGTTGTAACTCAACACCTAATAATAAGCCTTTACCTCGATATTCTCGGAACAATTTGAATTTATCATTGATTTGCTCAAGTTCTTTAATAAATAAAGCTCGTCGAATTTGCACGCCTTCAAGCACTTCAGGAGAATTGATAATATCAAATGCTTCACAGGCCACAGCGCAGGCCAAAGGGTTACCGCCATAAGTTGTACCATGTACGCCAGGATGCATAACAGAAGCAATTTCATTCGTTGTTAACATAGCACTAATTGGAAACCCACCACCTAATGCCTTAGCAGAGGTTAAAATATCAGGTTTTACATCATATTGCTGGTAAGTATATAAACGCCCTGTTCTCCCCATGCCACATTGAACCTCATCAAATACAAGTAGCGCTTGATATTCATCACACAGCTTGCGTACCCCTTGTAAAAATTCAGGTGTTGCTGAGGCTAAACCGCCTTCACCTTGTACGGGCTCTAAAACAACAGCACAAGTATGGTCATCCATTACAGCCTTAACAGCATCCAAATCATTAAAAGGCACATGAATAATATCAGCAGGTTTTGGACCAAAGCCATCAGAATATTTAGCTTGCCCGCCAACCGACACAGTAAAAAATGTACGTCCATGAAATGATTGATAAAAGGCAATAATCTTAGTTTTATAAGGATTGTATTTTTGTATTGCGTAATAACGCGCTAATTTAAACGCCGCTTCATTAGCTTCTGCGCCTGAATTTGCAAAAAAAACACGATCAGCAAATGTGTTATCAATCAGTTTTTGCGCCAACTTTAACGAGGGTTCATTAGTAAAAACATTACTCACATGCCATAGCTTTTCACTTTGCACTTGTAGCGCTTTGACGAGTCTAGGATGACAATGCCCCAGCGCATTTACAGCTATCCCCCCCGCAAAATCTATATATTCTTCACCATGCTGATCCCAAACGCGACTACCGAAACCTTTTACAGGGATAAAATTTGCTGGTGCATAAACAGGTAAAATAACTTTATCGAATAATTCACGGGTCATTTTTGGCTGCATGATTGAATCCTCATTTATTATTAAAGTAGTTTATGTCATTTTAAGTGAATTAATCGCGGTGTAAAGTAAATAATTATTCATTTATTTTATATTAATATTCATTTAATGGCGATTTTAATTTAAAACTTCTACAATTATTTTCTTCTTATCTACAATTATTTTCAGGTATAATCAGCCATCGTTTGCTAATTGTATTTAAAAGAGATAAAAATGAGTCGTGTTATTTATTGCCATTATTTAAAAAAAGAAGCAGAAGGTTTAGATTTCCAACTATACCCAGGAGAGCTTGGCAAACGTATTTTTAATGAAATATCCAAACAAGCATGGCAAGAATGGCTTAAAAAACAAACTATGCTAATTAACGAACATAAACTCAATATGATGAATTCTGAGCACCGCAAAAAAATTGAAGCAGAAATGGTTAAGTTTCTATTTGAAGGCGGAGAGATTCTGATTGATGGATATAAACCCCAAAATTGAGATACAAAATGAAAAAAAATAAAAAAATCATTGCGTTATTCATTATTACAAGCCTTTTAACTGGTTGCCCGAGCCGAAAATCGAATAATAATGATTATTACGCTAAAGATACTAATGCTTTCAATATTCTAATTAGCCAGTATGCCAATAACATTGAACAAATCTGGGGGCCAAAAGAAGTCCTTATTGCAGGTCCTAAAGACTATGTTCAATATGAAGATAATCTGCAAACACGTGTTCATATTAACTTTGTTTCGGGGGTGATCACAATCGAAACGCTGTCTGATTCACCAATAAATAATTTGAAAGAAGCGATAGTTTCAACATTACTGATGTCAGAGCCCGTCGATATTATTCGTCGTGATAAAATTAGCCGAGATTTATCCCAAGATCCATTTTTATACAATCAGGTATTAGATCAAGAGCACCAACCTATCCGTTGGAGTGGTAGAGCCAACAGCTTTGCTGATTATGTATTAGCGAATAATTTGAAACAGCGCAAATCAGGCTCACATCAAATTACTTATGTTGAAATTAAACTGGTTCCTAACCACATCAATCAACGAGCACGAAAATTTTTACCACTTGTCTCTGAAGCGTCTAATCGCCATTTGATTGATGAACGTTTGATTTTAGCTATTATGGAAGTTGAATCAGCATTTAACCCATATGCGGTTAGCCGCACTGATGCACTGGGACTCATGCAAGTACAACAACATACCGCTGGTCGTGATATTTTTAAATTACGTGGCAAATCAGGAGAGCCAAGTCGAAAATTCTTGCTCGATCCTCGTAATAACGTTGACATGGGAACGGCCTATTTATCCTTGCTAAAAACCAAATATCTAGCAGGAATTAATAACCCAACATCATTGCGATATGCCATGATTACATCCTATAACGGTGGGGCTGGTAGTGTATTGTCTACTTTTGATAAAGATCGCAACAAAGCTATCCGTATTATAAACTCAATGACACCACAACAAGTTTATCAAAAATTAGTCACTTCTCATGTTTCTCAAGAATCACGCAACTATCTGATCAAGGTCAGTAGGATTTTAGAAAACAGATAAACACAATAGCATTCCCTCTTTACACATAAACAATTTATACGTAAACAATAAAGAGGGAGGCTTAATGCTAAAAATACCAAACGTCCCCAAAACAAGGCATTTTAGATCTTAAAAACACTTCAGAAAAAGCATTGATTTTATTAAAGTTTTTATTTTTATAAAAATCAACATTTTTACCTAAAAGGCTAACGCTGCGCCTTATTCGGCGTTAGAATGTGCTATCGACTGAACAAGATGCAGTTTTTTTAGAAACAATTCAGTGCCGTTGTCTTAAAACTCAGCAACAGAGCTGAATAGCCATAAGCTATATTCTACAACCATACGCAACCGTGCTAAATTTCGCCATCTCCTGCTCAAATGTTATCATCAACCGTTAATTTTATTTGCAAACGGCAGCCGCTCCAAAGCAAAGCTATTGCAAAAAAACATGCCAAAACAGCAAAAAAAATAGTTAAAAAATAACGTAAAATCAGTTAATTACCATAAAAACAAAAAACTTCAATAAAATCAATTACTTTTCTGAACCATTTTTAAGCGGTTATGTTTATTTTTAAAATAACTAAGATTACGATACGGTTAATCACCGATAAACACTTCATATAAAAAAGATAATAATTTGATAGGTTGTTTTCGTTTTGCATCTTTGTCTATTTATCGGTATAGTGACACCATTTTTATTGCTTGGTTATAAATCATAAAGACAATTTCATGTCTATTTATCAAAAATTTGTTATTATTGTTATTGTTGGAATGTTACAAATTCATTATTTGTATGCGGACGATAATAAGCAACTGCAATCTTTACGCCACTCTATCGAGGAGCAAGAAAAGCGTTTAGCCCAGCAAAAAAAAGAACGGTCAAAGCTTGTCAATGCACTTAAAGAGCAAGAAACCGAAATAGCTAAACTGCTAACTTCTGTGGAAAAAAATGATTTATCATTGAGAAAGCTTGATCAAGAGATTAATAGTTTAGTTAAGCAAATTGAGCAATTAACGATAAAACAAAAACAGCAACGGAGCGTATTAGCCAAACAACTTGAGAGTGCTTTTAAACTAGGTAATATGACAGGGTTAGAACTGATTTTTTCCAGCGAGAAAAGTGAGCGTAATAATCGTATAATGACTTACTATGCTTATATTAATGAAGCAAGGCAACAGCAAATCCAAGCTCTTGAAAATACGCAAGCTCAATTGACTGAAAAGCGTGCACAGTTAGAAAAAAAGCAATCTTCGCATAAAACATTACAAAGTAAGCAGAAAGAACAACAAGCAAAACTTGAAAAAAATCGAGAAAATCGACAAAGTACGATAACCGATCTTGATTCAGCGATGCAAGTTAATCAACAAAAATTAATGGACTTGCGTAATAATGAAGCTAAGTTACAAGCTAAAATTGCCCAGGCAAAGCAAGAAAGCAAGCGCATAGCAGAAGAAGAAATAAAACAAGCAAAAAATATTGAAGAAAAACAAAAAAATAAAAGTTACATCCCTAATCCTGACGAGCAAGCTTTAATGGCGCGTGTTAGTGGTATAGGAAAACCTCAACACCAATTTAATTGGCCAGTTAGTGGTAGTGTTGCACACAAGTTTGGTGAGCGGCTACAAGGGGAATTGTATTGGAAAGGAATGGTGATTAATGCTAAAGATGGTACTCAAGTTAAAGCCATTGCTGATGGTCGAGTTATTTTAGCCAGTTGGCTACAAGGTTATGGTTTTGTTGTAGCACTTGAGCATGGTAAAGGTGATATGAGTTTATATGGTTATAATCAACGCATGTTAGTTGAGGTGGGCGATAGGATCCTCCATGGGCAAGCTATAGCGCTAGTAGGATCCAGTGGCGGTCAACGCACCCCAGCGTTATATTTTGAAATTCGCCGTGATGGTAAGGCGCTTGATCCAAGTGGATGGTTAAAATAGTGCGTTGTTTTATAACTATTTTTATTATGATTGTCTTTGCGCTAAATACACACTCTGTTTGGGCGGCTAAGCTTGCGCTTGTTATTGATGATTTTGGTTATCGTCAGCATAATGAAGAGCAAGTTATTAGGCTTTCGCCTAATATCACTGTTGCTGTGTTACCTAACTCACCAAATGCTGCGCGTATAGCTAATATTGCTCACCAACATGGTAATGATGTAATAATTCATTTACCTATGGCACCACTTAGCAAACAGCGACTAGAAAAAGACACTTTATTTCCATCAATGGACGAAACGCAAATAAGTCGGATTGTAAATAATGCAATTGAGCGTGTGCCACATGCTATTGGTTTTAATAACCATATGGGCAGTTTGATGACAGCAGATCTTAACGGAATGACTAATGTGATGAAGGCATTAAGCGCGCATCCAATGTTTTTTTTAGATAGCAAAACAATTGGCCGAACACAAATAAAAAAGGCTGCTAGTTATTATGATGTTCCAGTGCTAGCGCGTGATGTATTTTTAGATGATGAACAAACTGAGCGAGCAATTAGCCGGCAATTTGATTTAGCCGTCAAATTAGCGCGTAAAAAAGGCGTTGCTATTGTTATTGGGCACCCACATCCACAAACGATTAATGTATTAAAAGCAAAACTTGCTAAGTTACCTGCGGATATTGAATTAGTTAAAGTTGGTAAATTAGTTACATCATCGCCTAATGCAACGCATTATCCAGCTAAATACCAAAGAATATTGAAAAATATTGCGGATAAATGCCAGAATATTATTGATAAATGCAAAGAACGATTTGAAGAATTATCAACCCATGCTACCGAGAATGAATAATCACGGTTTCTTTTCTAACGTTCGATGGCGAATTTGTACTTGTTTATTTTGTGCCTTAAAAAATTCAGCTAATTGTTCAACAATAAAGACCGAACGGTGTTGCCCTCCTGTACAGCCAATAGCAATGGTTAGATAACTGCGGTTATTTTTTTCTAACAGCGGTAGCCATTGATTTAAGTAATTAGCAGTTTGAGAGATGAAATTTGAGACTTCTTCATACCTTAATAAATAGTCTTTAACAGGTTTGTCTAATCCTGTTAGTGGACGCAAACTAACTTCCCAATGAGGGTTAGGTAAAAACCTAACATCAAACACAAAATCCGCATCAACAGGTAAACCATGTTTGAAGCCAAATGATTCAAAAATGATCGTTAATTCTCGTTCTTTTTTACCTAAAATACGCGATCTTAATATATCAGATAGTTCATGAACCGAAAGATTATCGGTATTAATAACTAGGCTTGCATGCGATTTTAACGGCTCTAGATATTTTTCTTCTAAATCGATGGCTTCTTCAAGAGAATATTGTTGATTAGTTAATGGGTGCGTACGTCGAGTTTCGCTATAGCGCCGAATTAAGGTATTTGGGCTACAATCAAAAAAAATAATTTCGGGTGTAACTGATGCGGGTAAGCGTTGAAAGATATCACTATTAAAATCAAATTGTTCAGGTAAATTTCGGATATCAATGCTAACAGCAACAGGGGTATTATTGTCTTTTAGTGAATTGGCTAATTGAGGTAATAAAACAACGGGGATATTATCAACACAATAAAATCCCATATCTTCAAGCGCTCGCAAGGCAACGGATTTGCCAGAACCAGAGCGACCACTTACTATCAGTAAAATCACAATATTAACTCCGATATCATTGATGCATTAAGTATATACTGTTTACTTATTAATATGCAATTTTGAGTATACATAATATAGTGAATAATTAATATTCAGTTTTAATTTTACTAATCAATTGTTTTAGTGCTTGACCTCGGTGCGATATTTGGCTTTTCTGTTCTTTGGTTAGTTGTGCCGCTGTACAACCCAATTCAGGCACATAAAAAAGCGGATCGTAACCAAATCCACCGTCGCCTTGTGCTTCAGTTAAGATTAAACCATGCCATTTTCCTAAGCAGATAATTGGTGTTGGATCATTTTCGTGGCGCATAAACACCAGTGCACAATAAAAGTAGGCAGTACGTTTTTCTTTGGGAACATTGTTTAATGCATCCAATAATTTTTGATTATTGCTTTGATCATTACCGTGTTCACCAGCATAACGCGCAGAATAAATTCCTGGTTGACCGCCAAGAGCATCTACCGATAAGCCAGAGTCATCAGCAATGGCCGGCAGTCCTGTTAATTTAGCGGTATGCCGTGCTTTTAAAATAGCATTTTCAATAAATGTTAAACCTGTTTCGTTAGCATCAGGTACATTAAATTGGCTTTGTGCAACAATATCAAAACCGGCATCAGCGAGTAACCGTTGCAATTCATTGACCTTGCCTTGATTATTAGTTGCTAACACAATTTTTTGCATTTTGACTTCCTTTATATTACTTGTTTATTCATTATTGACTTAAGCTAGTTGCAGCCCACGCTGGCTAATTTTATGTTGAATTTTCAAAAATCAGGTTCGCAACTAAATGTCATACTTTCACCTGTTTTAGGGTGATTAATCGTCAACAATTGAGCATGTAATAGTAGCCTTTTTGACATCGCAAAAGCATCAGGATGAGCATAGAATTTATCACCTAAAATGGGATGGCCGATGGCTTGCATGTGAACACGTAATTGGTGCGATCTGCCTGTAAATGGGAATAATTTTATGCGAGTTGTGTTGTCTGGATTTCTGGCTATCACTTGATATTCAGTTAACGCAGGTTTGCCATTTTCTAAATCAACCATTTGCCTTGGACGATTAGGCCAATCACAAATTAATGGTAACTCAACACGACCAACATCTTGCTCAAGATGTCCATGTACGACCGCGATATAAATTTTTTTAGGGATACGTTCTCGAAACTGTTTTTTTATTTCGCGATCAGCTAATTTTGACAGTGCAGCAACCATGATACCGCTGGTTGCCATATCAAGCCGGTGAACGGATTCGACATAGCTATATTTTTGTTGTAAACGATGAATAATGCTATCAATAAATTGTGGTTTATTGCCTGAAACTGACAAAATACCGGGTTGTTTATTGACAACCACGATATGGTCATCTTGATATAAAATGGACAGCCAAGGTTCGATAGGCGGGTGATATTCTAAAAGCATTTATATGTGACAATTCGTAAAATAAAATTGCCACACATTCTAACAAACTCAACAAAAAGTGCCAGTTTTATAAATAAAGTTACTTATTCCAAATTGAACCTTTTGGCGATGGAAATATCTGTGAAATTAATACAGCTAAACCAAAAATCAGGTAACAAGCAAAAATAATAATCATCCATTGTGACATTTCAATAGTTAAAAATGTCCAAATTTTATCGGCACAAGAGCCATAAGCTTTAAACATGCTAGGAAACAACGAGTCTAAGGGAAACCACGAAGGGAATTGAGCGTTAATTGAACAAGTATCACTTAAATTAGGTTCAAATTGTAAATGGGCATGAAATGTTGCTAGCAAAAAGCCTTTATAGGCGCTAACCATCCAAATTAAAATACCGATTAATCGAACAATAATGTTACGAGGAGCAATGAGCCCAACAATGCTAGCTAGCATAATGCCCAAAATAGCACAACGTTGGTAAATACAGAGTGTACAAGGTGCAAGCCCTAAGCTATGTTGAAAATAAAGTGCGGTTATTTCAAAAGCAAGCGTGGAAAAGAACAATAAGAACCAAGCAAATCTACCTTTTGAGTATTGATTAAGCAGTGATAACATACTATTTTATTCCTCCATATTCCGTTATAATCTTTCTTCTTTAATTATACTGAATATAATCTATCTTATTTTTTAATTACGATAGTGTAGTTTATTTTTTTATAATGTAAACGACTTTATTTATTGATAGCGGATTAATCATTTTCTATGGACTCAACAGTTCCACAAACAAAATTACAAGTCTCATTTGTTACTATTTCAGAAGAAAATGCGACACAGCGTATTGATAATTTTTTAATCACCTATTTAAAAGGTGTGCCAAAAAGTATGATTTATCGCATTTTAAGAAAAGGTGAAGTGCGTGTTAATAAAAAACGGATCAAACCTGAATATAAATTAAATATTGGCGATGAAATTCGTATCCCACCGGTTCGAATGACAGAAAAAGCCATGCCAGAAATTTCAACCAAGCTAAATAAAGTCGCCGATTTAGAAAAAGCGATTATCTATGAAGATGATGTCTTATTGGCGATTAACAAACCATCCGGTATTGCCGTACATGGTGGCAGTGGTTTAAGTTTTGGGGTAATTGAAGCATTACGAGCTTTAAGACCTGAAGCAAAGTTTTTAGAACTAGTGCATCGCATTGATCGCGAAACTTCAGGGGTGCTATTAATTGCTAAAAAACGTTCCGCATTAAAATCCTTACACGAACAATTACGCCTTAAACAAATGCAGAAAAACTATTTAGCTTTGGTTAAAGGTAATTGGCCTTCTGACTGCAAAGTCATACAAGCGCCATTGCTCAAAAATGTGTTAAAAAGCGGTGAGCGAGTCGTGAAAGTCGATAAAGACGGTAAGCCATCAGAAACACGTTTTAAAGTTGAAGAGCGGTTTGATTTTGCAACTTTAATAAAAGCAAGCCCCGTTACTGGGCGAACACATCAAATCCGCATTCATACACAATATGCTAACCATCCAATTGCTTTTGATGACCGCTATGGCGATAGACAATTTGATGCATTGTTAGCAGGAACAAAGCTTAATCGATTATTTTTACATGCAGCAAGTGTTAAATTTATTCATCCTAAAAGCTTACAAGAAATGCTATTAAATGCACCAATGGATGATACTTTACAGGCTTGTTTAGTCTATCTTAGAAAAGATAAATATAAGCGAACCGATTCTTAAAATAAACAAGGTAGTAAGTGCGAATGAAAGATATTAATTTATACTTAATTAGACATGGCCAAACGGAATGGAACATTAAAGATCAGATGCAAGGATCTCAAAATTCACCGTTAACCGAACAAGGCATTTTGGGTGCTAAAATAACAGGACAATATTTAAAAGATATTCCTTTTATGCAAGCGTACTCAAGCACACAACAACGTGCGATGGAAACACGCGATTATATTGTTAAAGAAAATAATCTTACTATTCCCACTTTTGAGCTTGCCGATCTACGTGAAATGGATTTTGGCATTTGGGAAGGTAAACATGTCCCTCTGTTGAAAAAGACGTTTCCTGAATTTACGACTTATTTAACTGATCCAGCTAATTTCGACGCTTCAGTTAATCAAGGTGAAAATTATCTTGATATACTAACGCGTATGAAGCAAGGATTAAACACCATTGTTCAAAGCGCGACTCAAGATACGGGTAATATTTTGGTTGTGTCACATGGGACAGTATTACGAATTTTACTTTGTGTGTTAAATGGTGGCGATTGGCGTTTACATCGTGATGAAAATTATTTTCCTCGAATGCTAAATACTAGCATTAGCTTGGTTAATTATAAACAAAGCCATGAGCATCCTGAAGGGGCATTTACGGTAAAATTCTTCAATAATGTAGATCATTTGTCTTAAAAAATAACCTGATTTATCATTTTCTCGACTAATATTATTACAAAAATTAGTCGAGATATGATCATTAAAGCTTGTTATCGTTTATAAACAGCATAACGTTTTTGCAACTGTTTTAATTGATTAATTCTTGCATCGATTTTAGAAATCATTGTTTGATTGCCTTTGGTTTGATTTTTCGCATTTTGTAGTAATTGTATTGATTGTTGGAATTGACCTTCTAATGCAAGTAACTCTGCTTTAGCACTCATTTCTTGAGCCCTTGAACGTGATCCACCATAAGCTGTAACAAGTAAATCCCAACCATTGGTATCATCATTATGGTCAAAAGTGTAACGATGCAATAAAGTGACAGCTTGTTGATAATTTCTATTTTTTATATATGCATTAGCAAGATTCAATTGCAAAGCTGAGCTGTCTGGGGCTTTTTTTAATGCGGCTTGTAAGCGAGTAATGGCTGCATCGTTATTGTTGAGCGCCAAATCAATATCAGTCATTAAATCAATATACCAAATATTATTTGGATCGCGGTCTAATAAGGGTTGTAACTGCTGTTTTGCTTTTTGGTTATTACCACTCAAGTTGTCAGCTAATGCGTTACCATAAATAACAGCTGTTTTAGTTTGTTCGTTATTGATCTTTTTGTAATCTTCAAGTAATCGTTTAGCAGCATTTTTATTTTTAGTTATTAAGATTGCTAATCGCGCTTTTGCTAAATAATAATTTAATGATGGCGATACACTTTTTTTACTGTATTGCATTGAGCGATTGCGAATATCCGTTAATCGACTATTGGGTAATGGGTGAGTAAGTAATATTTCAGGCGCTTTACTACTAAAACGGCTTTGATCAGCCAGCTTTTGTAAAAACTCCGATGAAGCATAAGGATCAAATCCTGCTTTGGCAAGCGTTCTTAAACCGACACGATCAGCTTCTTGCTCATTACTTTGTGTAAAACTAATCATATTTTGAGTTGAGCCTGCCATGGTGCTTGTCATCGCGGCCATGCCAGCTTCCGGATTCGCTAATGTTAGCAATAAAGAGCCTAACGTTGCCCCCCAAACATAAGGACTATTTCGACTTTGATTTTCCATCGCTCTGGCTAAATGCCGTTGGGTGACATGACCAATTTCATGAGCCATTACTGACGCTAGTTGGCTTTCATTATCAGTATCTAATATTAATCGTGAGTGAATAACAACATTTCCCCCAAAAAAGGCAAATGCATTTAGCACATCACTTTTCATAATATAAAAATGGAAAGGCGTTTTTACTGATTCTGATTTAGAGACTAATTTCTTACCTAAATCATTAATATATTGGCTTAAAACAGGGTCGTTTATAATTGGAGCATCGGCTCGCAACATTCGCATATAATAATCGCCCATTTCCATTTCTTGGCCAATACTTAATGTTGTAGCAGCAGCGGTACCTATATCGGGTAGGTTAATATTATCAGCATAAACAATGGACGTGCTTTGTAATAATAACGAGGTAGATAGTGCAAATGCGATGGCTTTTTTTAACATTATTTCAACCCATTGATGTAAGATTTTTATTGATTTATTTTAGCCGAAAAAAAGAACAATATCACTTTGAATTTATACTCAACATTTTCTTTGTTAAGTATTTGTGGATGTTTATTTTTGAAAATTAAAAGTAGTTTTGTAAAAAAATCACCTTACGCTAGTCGTTAATTAGTATTGGCTTTATGGCAGCTAAATAATAACAATACAACAGTAATAAGCTAATTACTGTTGTATTGAGGGTAATGATTCCCAATTTTATTATGTTTTATAACTAGTTATCAAGTTATCTTAATGTTAAGCTAGCTTGCAACGAGTTTTGATAAATTCAATAATATTATCAACTTTTACCATTTCTTTATCGCCACCAGCACGGTGTTTATATTCCACTTCGCCATTATCAAGATTACGCTCACCAATGACAATGGTATGAGGTATACCGATCAATTCAGCATCAGCAAACATAACACCAGGACGTTCTTTACGATCATCAAAAAGCACTTCAATGCCAGCGGCTTGCAAATCTGCGTAAAGCTTTTCGGCTGTCGCTTGCACTTTTTCTGATTTGTGCATATTCATTGGAATGATCACAACACTAAATGGCGCAATAGCTTCTGGCCAAATAATACCTCGATCATCATGGCATTGTTCAATAGCTGCCGCTACAATACGACTAACCCCAATACCATAGCATCCCATAATCATCACATGGTTTTGCCCATCTTCGCCTTGCACTGTCGCTTTCATAGCTTGTGAATATTTTGTGCCAAGTTGGAATATATGCCCAACTTCAATGCCACGTTTGATTTGTAATGTACCTTTGCCATCAGGACTCATATCGCCTTCAACCACATTACGGATATCTTCAATACGTGGTAGGGAAACATCACGCTCCCAATTAATGTTAAAATAGTGTTTGTGATCAATATTAGCGCCTGCGCCAAAATCGCTCATAACAGCAACATCACGATCGATAATAATTGGCATGTTTAAATTAATTGGACCTAATGAACCAGGACCGGCGTTAACTAAAGCACGAATTTCTTCTTCGGTTGCAAATTCAAGGGGTGAAGCAACGATATCAATTTTTTCCGCTTTGATTTCGTTTAAAGTATGATCGCCTCGAACTAATAATGCCACTAACTGATGACCGCTTTCTTTAGTTGCTTTTACCATTAGGGTTTTTACCGTTTTTTCAATTGGCAAATTAAACTGCTGAACTAATTCATCAATCGTTTTTGCATTGGGAGTATCAACTAGTTCCATCGCTTTAGTTGGCTCTGCACGTTGTTGTGTTGGTGCTAAAGCTTGCGCCATTTCAATATTAGCGGCATAATCTGACTCTGTTGAGAAAACAATATCATCTTCCCCACTATCCGCTAGCACTTGGAATTCATGAGACCAATTACCACCAATCGATCCAGTATCAGCACGTACTGCTCTAAAGTTTAAGCCTGCGCGTGTAAAAATAGCGCTATAGGCTTTATACATATCATCATAAGTTTCTTGTAATGATTCTTGTGAAGTATGGAAAGAATAAGCATCTTTCATAATAAATTCACGCGAACGCATCACCCCAAAGCGAGGACGAACTTCGTCACGGAATTTAGTTTGAATTTGATACACATTAAGAGGTAATTGTTTATATGAGCTAACTTCATTACGCAGTAAATCAGTAATCACTTCTTCATGAGTGGGACCTAATACAAAGTCACGGTCGCCACGATCTTTGATTCGTAATAGCTCAGGTCCATATTGTTCCCAACGACCGCTTTCTTGCCAAATATCAGCAGGCTGTACAACTGGCATTAATACTTCTATTGCGCCAGCTTTATTCATCTCTTCACGGACAATATTTTCTACTTTTTTAAGTACACGGTAACCAGTGGGAAGCCAAGTATATAACCCTGCGGCAACTTTACGGATCATACCGGCACGTAACATTAATTGATGGCTAATGACTTCTGCATCAGCAGGGGTTTCTTTTAACGTAGAAAGAAGATATTTACTGGTTCGCATACATTTATCCTAAAAAATAATTGATGTATTAAATATAATAAAAATGTAGGCTAGTTTAGCAGTACCTTGCATAACACTAAAGTAATTTATTGGCAATTATTGATAGTCAAAAACATTTATAATAAATTAGCCAATATAAACAATACAATAAAATCAATATGAAGAAATTAAATTTATCGCACTTCGTTACCGCCGTTTTTGTAATTTTGGTACTATACCAACCAATTAAATTGATTACCTATTATTTAGTTGATTTTAGTTATGACAAAATAATGGAATATATGTGGATTTATGATGACATGTGCTATTACTCTGGTGAATCAGATAGTGGTGAGTATGATTACAGTAAAGATTGTTCTATTTGCAATCAAATAAGCCCATATAAAAACAATGACATGTATATCCAAAAAGAAGGTAATGGCTATATTGTTGGCCGTGATATGATGAAAAAAATTTATTTGAAGAAAAAACCTGATTATATTTCTTTTGAGCGATTTACAGGAGGTGAGCTGTATGTAAAGGATCTAGAAACAGGTATAACATGTACTTTTTATTCATACGAATAATTTAATAAGAAAGTAAGTGGTTATGAAAATAATGAAACTAAAAAAATTAAAAATATCGCATATTATTTATCTGCTATTAGTCTTTGCTATACTCTATTATCCTGTGAAAATAACCAAATATCATTTAATGGATTTAAGTTATGATGAAATTTTAGATTTTGGCTGGCGAGGAGACGGGTGTAAAACTAAAGATGGTGATTGGGTAGATTCTATCAATTGTCCTTGTGGCACAGGATTGATAGAACCAGATGATTCTTATAAAATTAGTAAAGAAGGGTATTTTTATGACAATGATAAACTCTTTGGAAAAGCAACCCTCAAAAAAAAGCCAAGTTATTTTTCTGACGGTGGAATTTTAACAGGTGGTGAGTTAGAAATTGAGCATTTAGAGACAGGAATAACCTGTTATTATGACTCTGTTTTAGATTAATCGGTCATTGTGCCAATTTGATAATTAATACTTTGTAAAAAACGCTCAGTCGCTTACATTTCATGATTAAAATAATCGCCTAAAGACACACTTTCAGTAATGACCAACCCCCCCATTTTGATAAGCCGATATTTTCCAACCCACTATTAACTTTAGGTACTAAGCACAGTTAAACGTTTGATCTCAACAGATAACATTTTCCAAAATATTTGATTATCACCCTTAACTTTCCTTTTTAATTTGCTTTCAGTTGTCACTAGTTTCGAACTTTTTGAATCAAAATTGATACTTTATTTATTTTTAATTTTACTAAGCATCAAAATAGATACCTGCATAATGTTGATTATATTTAATATTTTTTTATTTATGTGATAACGATCACTTTAGAAAGGTCGTTAAATTGATATCATATGTGCAGAATATTAATTAAGGAGTAGTACCCAATGAGTAAGTTAATGAATAACGAAAATGTTATCAGTTCAAGCAATAAATCAACATTACCAAAATGGCGAAAAAGCGACACACTATGGATGCTTAGTCTTTATGGTACCGCAATTGGTGCTGGAGTGCTTTTTCTACCCATTAATGCAGGTGTTGGTGGATTGATTCCATTATTAGTTATGTTGATTCTTGCCTTTCCAATGACATTTTTTGCCCACCGAGCTTTATGTAGATTTGTTCTATCAGGAAAAAACAGTAATGGCGATATTACTGTTGTTGTAGAAGAGTCTTTTGGGCGCACCGCAGGAATTTGGATAACGGTGCTGTATTTTTTTGCCATTTACCCAATATTATTGGTATATAGTGTTGGTATTACCAATACAGTAGACAGTTTTATGGTTAATCAACTAGGTATGCAGCCAATACCCCGTGCTTTGCTTTCGTTTGTTTTAGTTGCATTCTTAATGTCAATTGTTCATTTTGGTGAAGAGCTGATTGTTAAAGTGATGTCCGTTTTAGTTTTCCCTTTTATTGCGGTTTTAATGATGCTAGCTTTATTTTTAATCCCTGAATGGAATAGCAGTAATTTATCCTTTAGCCTTAATAGTGAAGGTGGACATAGTATATTAATGACACTTTGGCTGGTTATTCCCGTTATGGTCTTTGCGTTTAATCACTCTCCCATTATTTCCTCATTAGCTGTTGCTAAACGTAAAGAATATGGCAATATTTATGCAGAACCGAAATGTACTAAAATTATTGCTGCCAGTAACATAATGATGGTTGTGACTGTTATGTTTTTTGTTTTTAGTTGTGCTCTGTGCTTATCGCCAGCTGAACTTTTAGAAGCAAAAACACAAAATATCTCGACTTTATCTTATTTAGCTAATCGATTTAATTCGCCAGTTATTGAATACATTGGGCCGCCAATTGCTTTTATTGCCATGGCTAAATCGTTTTTAGGTCACTATCTTGGTGGTAAAGAAGGCTTTAACGGTCTTGTGCAAAAAATATTACGTAGCCGCAATAAAACGATTTCAGAAAAGAAACTTGATAAACTAGCCATTGCATTTATGTTTGTAACAGCGTGGGGAATTGCAACAATTAATCCAAGCATTTTAGCGCTTATTGAATCACTTGGTGGACCTATTTTAGCTATATTATTGTTCTTAATGCCTATGTATGCAATTCATCAAATTCCAGCATTGGCAAAATATCGTGGAAAATTAAGTAATGTCTTTATTGTGGTTATGGGATTAGTTGCAATTTCTGCGGCTATCTATAATTTATTATAAAAATGACCTAATAGGTAATAATCACCTATTTAATTAATGTACGTATGAAATCCATCGACATTCGTCGGTGGACAAAATAGTCTGTAGGTTATCCTACTAGTAAAATAAACAACGGGTACAATAAGCATTAACCACTAATGAGAATTAAAAACTTATTTTCGTAATCCCAAACGTGAGGTTATTTGTCGATACCTTTGTTTAGCATTTTATTAGCAAAGATAAATTTACAAAAATATAACTATGCCTATGATATTTATTTATACTTGGCATTAAAAAGGAAAATTATGAGTTCAGTATTTGAAATATTTAAAATTGGTATTGGGCCTTCAAGTTCACATACAGTAGGACCAATGAGAGCGGGTAAAGCTTTTATAGATCAATTAATTAATAAACAAATGATGTCATCAGTGACAAAAATTGTGGCTGATGTTTATGGATCTTTGTCGCTAACAGGTAAAGGGCATCAAACAGATATTGCTATTGTTATGGGATTAGCGGGTGAAAAGCCTGATACTGTAAATATTGATAATATCCCAAATTTTATCGAAACACTTAGCCAAACGCACCGTTTACCTATTTATAATCATTCCTACGAAATTGATTTCCCATTAGATAGTTGCATGGTATTTCATTCTAAATTTTTACCATTACATGAAAATGGTATGACTTTAAGTGCCTATAATGGTGATACCTTATTATTTCAAAAAACTTACTATTCTGTAGGTGGCGGTCAAATTGTTGAAGAAGAGCAATTTGGACAGCAAGAGCAAGATGCGGTAAAACTGCCTTACCCATTTATTTCGGCTCAAGAATTATTAAAACATTGTGAAGATAATGCCTTATCAATTTCTAGCGTTATGATGAAAAATGAGTTGCAATTGCATACTTATGAAGAAATCGAAAATTATTTTTCTCGCGTTGGACAAACTATTTTGGAATGTATTAATCGTGGAATGAATACTGAAGGTTTATTACCTGGACCGCTTAAAGTTCCGCGTCGGGCATTTTCGTTATATCGTCAATTATCCACCACTAAAGACAAAATTATTAGTGACCCAATGGTAATTATTGATTGGGTAAATATGTTTGCACTTGCCGTTAGTGAAGAAAACGCAGCGGGTGGACGGGTGGTCACTGCACCAACAAATGGTGCATGCGGCATTATACCCGCTGTGCTTGCTTATTATGATAAGTTTATTAATCCAGTTACTCCTGATATTTATATTCGATTTTTCCTAACTTGTGGTGCAATAGGACAACTTTATCAAATTAATGCATCTATTTCTGGTGCAGAAGTTGGATGCCAAGGGGAAGTTGGCGTAGCTTGTTCTATGGCTGCTGCTGGGCTTACTGAACTGTTAGGTGGTAATCCTGAGCAAGTTTGTATGGCAGCAGAAATAGCCATGGAACATAATTTAGGATTAACTTGTGATCCAGTTGCAGGTCAAGTGCAAGTACCTTGTATCGAACGTAATGCTATTGCCGCGGTAAAATCGATAAATGCAACAAGAATGGCTCTAAGGCGAACAACTGCGGCAAAAGTATCTTTAGATAAAGTGATTCAAACTATGTATGAAACAGGAAAAGATATGAATGCAAAATACCGAGAAACATCACGCGGGGGGCTTGCCATCACCGTTCATTGTAGTTAAGTTGAAATTATTTGTTGTGTCAAATTCGCCGATTATACAATCGGCGAAACCTTAAATTATATTTCTTTGAATTATATTTTTTTAAATTATATTACTTTAAATTGTATTTTCTTAAATTGAACTTTCTTAAATTGCCTTTAATGTTTCCAGCGCATGGTATTGACTTTAGAACGCAAAAAATCATTCTCAACCAACACATCCACCTTTTCTTGTTTTATTGTACGGTATTTTCTTTTCCGCTTAAGTTGCTCCATTGATGTTTTATGAATCACTTCATTATAGGCAAGCAAATTATTCAGTTGATCCAGTTCATCTAACCCACGAAGAACCGCAATTAATGTTTGTAATGTAATGGATTCGCCTTGTTCAATGCGTTTTATGGTCGCAATACCGATTTGAGATTTGTTAGCCAGTTCTTGCTGAGATAAATTTTTTTCAATTCTTGCTATTTTTATTCTGCGACATAACATAGCAATCATTTCGGCAGTTTCATTCATAAAATATCTTTTAGGTATGATATGCCACAGTATGTGACATATCATCTACTGTTATTGAATTAATTGTTCGTTTTCATGAGCTTTGATTTGTTGCTTTTCTAAGCTTTCTAAGATCTTTTTATGAATGCCATTAAAGCCACCATTACTCATAATTAAAATGGCATCGGTTGGGCGAGCTGTTTTGGTTATCATTTCAACAAGTAAATCAATATCACCCGTCCAGTGAGCAGGTTGGATACAAGCATCAACAACATCAGCAACTAACCAAGGCAATTGTTCTGGTTGAAAGATAAAGATTTCGTCAGCACGACCTAGTGATGGTGCTAGTTCATCTTTAGATACGCCTAGCTTCATGGTATTTGAGCGAGGTTCAAGAACAGCTAAAATGCGACGATTTGCACCAATTTTACTACGTAATGCCTCTAATGTTGCTAAAATTGCAGTTGGATGATGAGCAAAGTCGTCGTAGATTTCGATGTTATTTATTTCACCATAGAGTTCTAGCCGCCTTTTGGCATTGATAAATGAACTTAATGCTGAACAAGCATCGGCTGGATCAATGCCTACATTATGTGCTGCGGCGATTGCCATTAATGCATTATGCATATTATGTTCGCCCACTAAGGAATATTCCACTTCGCCTACTTTTGCATTGTTATAGTAAACTGCAAAACGACTTGCGTCGTTATTTATGCGCTGTGCTAACCAGCCTGTTTCAGACTCAGTAAAGACTTGCTCGCTCCAGCAACCTTTCGCCAATACTTGTTTTAAATTTACATCTTCTTGTGGTGAAATAATTAACCCTTTACTTGGCACTAAACGAACCAAATGGTGGAATTGTTTTTGAATTGAGCTAAGATCATCAAAAATATCGGCATGATCAAATTCTAAATTGTTCATGATAAGTGTTTTAGGGCAATAATGCATGAACTTGGAACGTTTATCGAAGAATGAACAATCGTATTCATCAGCTTCAATCACAAAAAAATTCCCGTCTCCTAATCGGGCTGATACATCAAAATTACCCGGTACACCACCAATAACAAAACCTTGTTTATAATTTAATTTTTCTAAAATCCAATTGACCATACCCGCAGTTGTGGTTTTGCCATGTGTTCCAGCAACCGCAATAACCCAGCGATCGCGCAAAACGTTATCATGTAACCACTGTGGCGCAGAAATATAAGGAATGTTATTATCTAAGACATATTCAACACAAGGGTTACCTCTAGATAAGGCATTGCCGATGATGACTAAATCGGGTGTAGAGGCGAGTTGTGATGGATCATATCCTTCAATAATATCAATGTGCTCTTTTTGTAACAGTGTACTCATTGGTGGATAAACATTTTTATCTGAACCTGTTACTTTATGGCCTAGCGAGCGAGCTATTAATGCAATCCCAGCCATAAACGTACCACAAATTCCAAGAATATGAATATGCATTTTGAATCCTTAACGTTGCGTAAATTTTATGTTGATGATGTTAGATAACCATCGTAATTAGATGTAAATTAAGCACAATTGTCAAATTATAATCCATTCTAATTGCTTAGGCGATAGGCCATAGATATTTTATCAGTAATTGTGGAGCTTGGTTACCCCGAAATTCATCTACATCCAAATGATAAACTAATTCTACTTTTTTTACCGACTGATCAGGCCATTGTTGTCGATTGACATTAAAACAAACGCCTTCAATAAATGGGCCACCATTTTGTGGCTCTAATACTAATTTAAGGTGTTTGTCTGCAATTAACCGTTGTTGATGAATAACAAATACGCCATCAAAAATAGGCGTATCAAACCCTTCGCCCCAAGGGCCAGATTTTTTTAACAATTTGGCGGTTGCGTAAGTAAAGTCTTGGCTATCTATTTCACCGTCTGTTTCAATAACATGTTCTAGTAAATCAGGATCGACTTGTGTGTTTAAAAGTGCTTGAAAACAACGTGTAAAATGCGCTAAATCTTTTTCGTGAATAGTTAAACCAACTGCCATTGAGTGCCCACCAAAGCTAACGATTAAATCAGGATGTCGCTGATTTAATTCATCAAGTAGATCGCGCAAATGAACGCCTTTAATTGAACGTCCAGAGCCTTTTAAAAAACCATCTTGGGTTGAAGCAAACGATATAACTGGTCGATGATATTTATCTTTTAAACGAGAAGATAATATACCAATAATACCTTGATGCCACTGTTGATGATAAAACACCAGTGCGTTAGGAATTGATATATTTTGCTCTTCAATTTCTTGAATAAACAATAAAGCTTCTTTATGCATTGTTTGTTCAATCAATTTTCTATCACAATTGAGATTATCAAGATCTACTGCTTTATTAATTGCTAAATCATAATTATCACAAAGTAATAATTCAACGCCTAAAGTCATATTATCCATTCTTCCCGCGGCATTTAATCGAGGCGCTATATAATAAGCTAAATCGGTTGATGTAATCGAAGCAGGATCTTTCTTAGCTATATGCAATAAGGCTTTAATACCTTCGCTACAATAACCAGATCGAATTCTGTTTATACCTTGGTGAACTAAAATACGATTATTATGATCAAGTTTAACCACATCAGCAACCGTACCTAAAGCAACTAAATCTAATAAATTCGTCACATTATATTCGGTTAACTTATTGTCCATGAACCAATTTTCTTGCCGTAATTTGGCTCGTAAAGCGAGCATGAAGTAAAAAGCCACACCCACTCCAGCTAAATGCTTAGAAGGAAACACGCAATTAGGTAAATTAGGATTGATTATAGCATCTGCATCAGGTAATCGTTCTGGGCACAAATGGTGATCAGTAATAATCACTGGCAAATTTGACTGCTTGGCAAAATCGACAGCTTCAACAGCAGAAATACCGTTGTCCACAGTAATAATGAGTTGCGCATTTTTTAATAGCGCTTTTTTTACAATTGAAATACTTAGCCCATATCCATCATCAAAACGATCCGGAATGATATAATCAACAAATTGGCACCCCATATTTTTAAGGGCTTTAACGGTTAAAGCAGTACTAGTAGCACCATCAGTGTCAAAATCGCCAACAATCATGATCCGTTGATTATTCTTCATTGCCAAATAAAGAATTTCAACGGCTTTGTTAATGCCATCTAATGTGTCGTAATTGTGCAAATTGCGTGTGGTATAGTCGAGCTCTTGCATACTAGTCACCCCACGTAATGCATAAACTCGCTGTAATAATAATGGAATATCCTCGGAAAATTCTGGAGATCCATCAGGTAATTTGCGATGTCTTAATTTATTTTTTTTCATATTTTGTATGCTAGCACATTAGCGCTAACATTGAGTTTAATATTATATTTCAACAGCGGTAATTAGTTATTTACTTGTTTTTTTTATCTAAAACTTCAAGTAATTTATCTGCTGGTACATAACCAGAAACAAGCTCGCCATTAGGTAAAATAATTGCTGGTGTACCGCTAATTCCAAGTCGCTTCCCAACATTAAATTGTTGGGTAACGTAAGGAATCATACTACTAGCTGGTGAAATTTTATTGCCTTTATAAGCATTTTCAAACGCGGCTTTACGATCTTTCATGCTCCAAATAGATTGCATATTTTTACCAACATCACTTTTATCTCCTGCTCGAGGAAAGGCAAAATAGTGCACCGAAATACCTGCTTCTAAATATTTATCAATATTTTCGTGCAATAATTTACAGTAATGACAAGTGTAATCAGTAAAAACAGAAATGACATATCGTTCATTAGGCGCTTTGTAAACAATGGCATCTTTTGCAATTGTTTGCATTAGTTTAAGGTTATTACTGTTAGCAATATTTTCAAGATTGTCACCTTGAACATTATAAATAGGACCTTGAGTTAAATATTTGCCATCTTCTGTAACATAAAAAATACCATCAGGCGTAGAAACGCTTTTAAACCCTTGTATTGGGCTATTAGTAATTTTTAACTCTTTATTGTCGTAACCTAACTTATTTAAAGTTTTTGTTATATCAGCATTACTCGCTAATACTGAGGTTGAAATTAAAGCTAAAGCTAAACCTAATTTTTTCATTCAATTACCCTTATTTTTTTGAGTATTACGCTCGAGGATGATGTTTACTATGTAACTGTTTTAATCTTTCAGTTGCCACATGCGTATAAATTTGCGTCGTTGATAAACTACTGTGCCCAAGCAACATTTGCACAACACGCAAATCAGCACCGTGATTAAGCAGATGCGTTGCAAAGGCATGACGAAGCACATGAGGTGAAAGTGCTTCAATATTGATACCTGTTAATACGGCATAATATTTAATTCTATGCCAAAAGGTCTGACGTGTCATTTTTTTTCCTAATCGACTAGGAAAAAGAACATCAACAGGCCCTGTTTTTAGAAGATCATTTCTGCCATATTTAAAATAATATTCAAGCCAATAAACCGCTTCTTCACCCAGCGGTACTAAACGTTCCTTATTGCCTTTACCTATCACTCTTACAACACCTTGCCGTAGGCTAACATCACTAATTTCTAAATTCACTAATTCAGATACACGTAAACCGGTTGCATAAAGTACTTCAAGCATTGCTTTATCTCGAAGTTCAATCGGATCGTCTATGCTTGGCGATTCAAGTAATGCCTCCACTTGTGATTCGGTTAAATCTTTAGGTAATTTTTTGGGAAGCTTGGGGGATGATAATACCGCTGAAGGATCATCTGCACGATAGTTTTCTTGATATAAATATTGAAAAAAACGTTTAGTTGCACTAAGTAATCTTGCAGAACTACTTGCTTTATACCCATCTTGCACCCGTTGCATTAAAAATGCTTGTAGATTAACTGTTTGAGCAGACAAAAATGTGACATTTTGTTGTTGTAAAAACTGACTTAATGCCAGCAAATCTAACTTATAAGACGCAATGGTATTTTCAGCTAAATTCCTTTCTAACCATAAAGAATCTAAAAAATGTTCTATTAATATTTTATTTTGGGGCGGGGTGTCGTGATTCGACATCAATATCATCTCTACATTACATTTATTCTGACATTATATACTAACTGCCAATAAGTTGTAGATTTTGTCTATTTGTTATCTTTTAAACAGAGGTAGTTTATGATTTTTTTATTAATTACTATATACTGCACTTTTAGTTGTTTTTTGTACTATTTATATTAAAAGGCATTATGTTAAAACGAACTATTAATATTTTTATTGCGCTATTTGCAATCTCTATTATTGCCATGGAAACTTACATTTATTGGCATACTAAATTTCGTCCTTGGCAACCCGAATCTTCAATAGGGCGATTAATTTATTATTATAGTTTCTTTACAGTTTTATCAAATTTAATGTTAGCATTGAGTTGTTTTTGGCTAGCTATCAATCCTAACTGTCATCGATACAGTTTTAAAGTTATTCGTTTGAATGGATTGGCGGGTGTGATGATAACGACTATTGTATATAACCTAGTGTTAAGAAGCATCCATACACCGCCACCTAATGTATTATTGAAAATTGCGAATGAAAGTTTACATGTGATTATTCCTGTTTTGGGATTATTGAGCTGGTTTATTTTTGGACCATTTCGACGAATTAATTTAAAAGTCATTATGGGGGCGTCATTGTCAATGATTGGCTATGGTGTTTATATTTTTATTCGAGGCTACTATACCAATCTGTATCCATATCCTTTTATTAATGTTGTAAAGATTGGTTATTCCCAAGCACTATTTGCTGTAAGTAAGTTTTTTTTATTATTTTTGGGAATTGCCTTTTTATGTTGGTTGATTGATTACTTAAGGAGTAAAAATGAAACTGTATATTTATGAACATTGCCCTTTTTGTGTAAGAGCTAGAATGATTTTTGGTTTAAAAAACGTGCCAGTTGAACTACAGGTATTGCTTAGTGATGATTTTCAATCGCCAGAGCGTATGATTGGTGAAAAGATGGTGCCGATTTTACAGAAAGACGATGGCAGTTATCTGCCTGAAAGTTTAGATATTGTTGATTATGTCGATAACAATTATGGTGGCAATCCCATTTTAATTGGCGATAGATCAGCAAATATAGCTGAACTCATAAAGCAACTACAGCGATATGATTATAAGTTAGTGTGTCCACGATATATAAAATTAGGTTTAGCCGAGTTTGCGACACAAAGTGCTATTGATTATTTTGTTACTAGTAAAAAGGAAAAAATGGGATCATTTGATCAATGTATGGCACAAACCGATGCACTAGCCGCTGAGGTATTAACTGTGTTAAATAAACTTGAATTGCTAATTATTTCACCAGAAGCATGTAATGGACAATTATCTTTAGATGATATCTGTCTGTTCCCCGTTTTACGAAATTTGACGTGTGTTAAAAGTCTAGTTTTTCCACCTAAGATTAAGGCCTATATTCAATCAATGGCAAAACTCAGTAAGGTTGATTTATTTTTCAGTAAAGCAATTTGATGATTTGTTATGTGTGGTAGGCTATTTTGATTTGATATTAAACCATATTAGTAAAACCATCTTAATAAAACTATAGCAACAGATTTATCGCTACATAACTTGCAATCATAGTAAAAGAGAACAGTAAAAATAGGAATAAAAACTGTTCTCTTTTTAGTTTGCTAATAACTTATTGCAATTAATTATTTTAAATGATTATGTTAATTACCTAATTTAACATCAATCACTTCAATATTATCTTTACCACCATAGATATCATACCAAGGAGTAGCATATTGTTTTAATATTTTGTTAAGATGCTCAACATTTTCGCGGCCAGTTTGATCTAACCAACGTTTTAATCCCTCTTTTCCACCATTTGCATAGGCTGCAACACCTTCAAACCATGTTGCTCGCCCACCAAGAATGCCACTATATTTAGCGCCATTTTCGCCGGCAAAAATGAGCTCTTGATGGAAAGTTTTTGTTGGCACACCAGCGCTTAAATAAATAAAAGGTCGTGTTGCTGCATCGCTAGCTTGTTTAAAGTAATCTGCGGCTTGCTTTTGAGTATAAACCACGACATTGTTGTCGTTAAAGCCTTCGACGTTTTTAAAAAGTACAGGAACTTCGACTTTTAAAATATCGATGTAATATTGTTCTTTAGTAAACTCTTTAATGGTATTAATGACTTTTTGTGGTTTGATTTTTGCAAATTCAGGGCTTTTATCATCGGTTATCACATTATCATAAACAATAGGTTCAACAAAAACAGGAATATCCGCAGCTCTTGCTTCATTACCTAAACGCTCTAAAAATGAGTGCTTTTTATCTAAAATATCTTGAGGATCATCTGGATTATAATAAACCAATACTTTTGCAGCATCAGCCCCTTTTTTTATTAAGCGTTGTAATGAATCCTCGGGCAAAATATCGGGTAGGCGACCTGGTGTATTGGCATCATATCCCGTTTTTTCATATGACATGATTAATCCAGCATTGCTATTTTTTGCCGCCATGCCTTTAAAACCATATTCTTCATCTAACAAAATTGCGCTAACATATTTAGTTAATTCTTGAGAAACAAGCTCCTTAAATTCATACACCATATCAATATGATAACGATCTTTACCAACCGCAGATTCCATCATCTTAACCATTGAACCGCGTTGATCAATCGCTAATGCAGCAATCACGCCATCTTGGTTTGATAGCTGTTGCATACGTGTGAATTTACCACGAGAAATACATTTTCTAGCCATTTTATAGCCTCCATTTAGTTAGTTTTTTTATTATATTGCTTTTTTTTGGTTGTTTATTAATCATTTGTGCTAGTTAAAGCGATATCCTTAATTTAAGCCAATACCATTGTTATCTAATGACATTATGATTGAACTTAAGTTACCACTTGAGTAAATATCGCCTTTAAAAAATAGTTGACTGATTTTCAGCCTATATCAGTATGCTGCATATGTTTATAACAACCCCTTTTTATCACAACACCACCAATTTATTTTTTTCAAATTTCAATGAAAGGCTATGTTCAAGTATAAATTATTAAACAATGAATATTATTTAATAGAATTGTGAAACCACTCATATTTTTCAAAAATAATTCGTTTAGAATGAAAAGCAATTATGTTTTAACTTTAAAATTTATTTAGGAGAAAAAAATGAAGGCAGCAGTAATTAAGCAAGAATGCGATGGTCAAGTTGAAATTAAAGATATTCCAGTTCGCCCATTAGAAGCGGGAGAAGCATTAGTTGACGTTGAATATTGTGGTCTTTGTCATACTGATATCCATGTAGCATCGGGTGATTTTGGCAAAAAACCAGGCCGAGTTATTGGTCATGAGGGTGTGGGAATAGTGACTAAAATTGCTCCTGATGTAAAGAGCCTTAAAATTGGTGATAGAGTTAGTATTGCTTGGTTTCATGCTGGATGTGGTACTTGTGAATATTGTATTTCTGGTCATGAAACATTTTGTCGTAATGCGTTAAATTCTGGATACAGTGTTGATGGCGGTATGGCAGAGCAGTGTATTGTTAAAGCAGATTATGCGGTTAAAGTACCGGAAGGATTAGATCCCGCACAGGCAACAAGTATTACTTGCGCCGGCGTTACAACCTACAAAGGCATTAAAGTTGCCGATACCAAACCTGGGCAATGGCTTGCTGTATTTGGCATTGGAGGTTTAGGAACACTGGCTATTGAGTATGGTAAAAAAGTGTTTAACAATAAAGTGGTTGCAATTAGTAATAGCGATAGTCAATTAGAATTGTGTAAAAAGTTGGGGGCAGATTTAGTCATTAATCCTAAAAAAGTGGATGATGTAGGTGCTTATATTAAAGCGCACACTGAAGGCGGTGTACATGGTGCTGTTGTGACCTCAGTGACGAAAACAGCTTTCAATCAGGCTATTCATTCAGTACGCCCTTTAGGACGTGTTGTTGCCTTAGGTTTGCCTTCGGAAACTATGGACTTGAGTATTCCAAAAACAGTGCTTGATGGTATTCAAGTTTTAGGTTCACTGGTTGGTACTCGTGAAGATTTAGCCGAGGCATTTCGTTTCAGTGCTGAGGGTAAAGTAATACCAATGGTTGAAAAAAGACCATTGGAAGATATCAATGATATGATCGACGAAATGAAAGCAGGTAAAATTCGTGGACGTATGGTTGTGGATATGAAAATGAAGAAATAGAAATCACTTTTCAGTAATCTAGAGAATAAGAAGTCAGCTTCTAGCTGGCTTTTTATTTATGTTATCATTTTTATTTTTAGTGTTTTTAATGAGTTAAAATTAATCCTTCTTGTATTTTATAAATAAATCCCTATTATAAACAAATTTTGCTTATTGATAGATTCAAGGGGATCTTTATGTCAGATCACAATTTAGAAAATAACTTGCGGAAAGATCTTGGTTTAGTTTCTGCATTATCCCTGGTTGTTGGGATGGTTTTAGGCGCTGGTGCATTTATGAAACCACCTTCAGTATTGGAAGTTACTGGCGATTATCATTATGCTTTATTAGCTTGGATTATTGGTGGTGCTATTTCCATTTGTGGTGGATTAACGCTTTGTGAATTAGGCGTCATGTTCCCAAAAACTGGGGGCATGCTTGTTTATTTAGAAAAAATCTATGGCGCTAAAATCGCTCACCTTTATGGTTGGATGATGACAGTTATCTTTTCTCCAGCGTTAATTGGTGCATTAGTCGGTTATTTTAGTTCAGTATTTTGCTCATTATTTGAGATTGAAGACTCATATAAAATGGCGGTAGGTGCAGGAGCATTAGGCTTTATTGCCTTTATTAATGCAATTGGTGTCAAAGAGGCAGGATATTTACAAACCATTGCAACGGCTTGTAAATTGATTCCGATATTACTACTGGCGGTATTTGGTCTTTGGAAAGGCAATGGGCAAGTCGCATTATTTGGTGCTAGTGGTCAAGGTATTGAAACATTTGCGCCTTTTGCTGTTGCTATCTTAGCTACATTATTTGCTTATGATGGTTGGGCACAGGTTGCATCGGTTGCAGGTGAAATTCATAATCCATCTAAAGTATTACCAAAAGCAATCATTTTTGGGATTATCTTTTTAGTGATTGTTTATGCTTGTATCAATATAGCATTCTTTAAAATCTTTCCTGTCAACGAAATGGTTTCATTAGGGCACGATGCCGCCGCGGTTGCTTCACAGCGAATGTTTGGGCATTCAGGAGGTAACTTAGTTGCTGTTGGTATTATGATCTCGATTTTGGGTGGTATTAATGGTTATATCATGACATTATCGCGTACTATTTTTAGCATGGCAGAGCGTGGAACTATTGTTGGTGCACGTTATTTAAGTACAATAGATGAGGATAGCCGTTCTCCTGTTAATGCCATTTCAGTCCTTGTTATTTTTGCATTTTTATATTCGGTTTTGTTAGATGCCGATCGTTTATCTGAAATTTCTATGTTTTCGATTTGGGTATTTTATTTACTAACCTTTGTTGGTGTTATGATAGCCAGAAAAAAATACCCTAATATACCAAGATCTTACAAAGTCATTGGCTATCCAATTATCCCTATTTTAGCCATATTGGGCGCTGTTTATGTGATTTATGGTATGCTAGTTTATCAAACAGAAAATGGGCTAGCATCAATTGTGCTGACGTTAGTTGGTTTACCAATGTACTATTATTATCAACGAAAGAACAAACATAGCGAACTTTCAGTCGGTGAGGTGAAAAAGTACCGTGTAAAAACACAATATACCATTGCTATAGTAGCAATAAGTGTTGTTGCTATATTAATTATTTATGGAAGCATAATTAGTAAATAGCAACCTTATTTCTGGTTAGATGATTTATTTAAGGTTATTTATTTAAAGGAATTGCTTACTCATGTTTTTTAGTCGGTATAAAAGCAACAATAGATGTTTTTTAACTGAAAAGTGTGACTAAAAATAAGTTAAAATTAAGCCATAATGTCTTTGTTGTAAAATAGGGCTTAATTAAATGATGGGCTTTCTTAAAGATGCCTTTTCTGTGTTTTATATAGCCACTAATATAAATAGTGGCTATAGATACTTTAACTAATCCTTTGAATCAATTTTGGGTTTAGCTATGTAATTATAAATAACCAATATAGCAAAGATAGCAATAATAATGCTCATTATGATATCTTTGTTAAACCACTTAGCCATATTACCTAAGATAATTCCAACACCGCAAAAATCGACATCAGAGAAAGTCGTATTTGCAAAACCCAAAGATCCTAGCACAGGCAGTAGCATAACCGGCAAGAATGTGACTAATAGACCATTAGCAAATGCTCCGAGCATTGCCCCACGGCGTCCTCCCATTGCATTACCAAATACCCCCGCTGTTGCACCACAAAAGAAATGAGGAACAACGCCTGGTAATATCAGAACCAGATTTAATTGCCCTAAAACAAATAATCCAATTAATCCACCAAGAAAACTAAATAAAAAGCCGACGAGAACAGCATTTGGCGCATATGGAAAGACAACAGGACAATCAAGAGCGGGTTTTGCATTAGGTACCAATTTTTCTGAGAAGCCTGTAAATGCTGGCACAATTTCAGCGAGAATTAATCGCACACCTTGTAGAATGATAAACACTCCAGCAGCAAATGTAATGGCCTCTATAATCGCATAAACTAAATAATTATCACCTTTACTTAGATTAGTTTCGACATAATCAGAGCCAGCAAATATAGCTAGAATGAGATAAATAATCATCATAGTTAATGAAATTGAAATTGAGCTATCGCGTAAGAAACTTAGGTTTTTAGGTAAATTCATCTCTTCAGTTGAGCGTGAGTTTTTACCTACAACTTGTCCAAGCCAGCCAGCTAGCACATAACCTAAAGTACCAAAATGGCCAAATGCGACATCATCATTACCCGTAATTTTACGCATATGCGGTTGTGCCAAAGCAGGGAAAAAAGCCATGATAAGGCCAAGCACTAACGATCCAGTAAATACCAGTTGCCAGCCTTTAAATCCTGCAACGGTTAAAATAATACTAATCATACAGGCCATATAAAAGGTATGATGTCCTGTCAAAAAGATAAATTTTAAACGTGTAAAACGTGCAACTACGATATTAGCGACCATACCAAATGCCATAATTAATGCCGTTGCTGCACCATATTCATTTAATGCCATAGAAACTATAGCTTCATTATTAGGAATAATACCTTGTAATTTAAAAGCTTGCTCAAACATCATGCCGAGTGGCGTAATTGCACTGATAAGCACGCTTGCACCACCGCTTAATACCAAAAAACCTAAAATTGTTTTCACGGTTCCTTTTACGGTATCAGCAAATGATTTATGTTGGGCTATTAACCCAACCATGGCAATTAAACCCACCAATACGGCAGGTACTTTTAAAATATCAACAATAAATTTTACGATTTCCTGAATCATAGCAACACCTCATAGGTTGTTAATTCTTAGCAAGATGCTCAGCAAGTTTGGATTCTAGATCGTTGATATCAATAATATTGCTTAGTACCACTAATTTATCTGCCGGGATACCCGAACTGGCCGCTAAATCTTTGGTCATAACAAAAATATCGGCTTGATCGGGTGAGATAGATGCAAGATCGGCATGTGTTACTTCGGCATCAACATTTAATTTCTTAAGCACTTTTTTGATATTCATTTCAACCATAAAACTACTACCTAGACCTTGACCACAAACAGCCATAATTTTCATATTATTTATCCTTTTATAAAGTTTAATTAAATTTAATAACGATTGGTTACAGTTAAAATCTGATCGCAATGTTGAGCATTAAAAATGGCTTGCATATCATTTGATTCACCAAATAAGGTTGCCAATTGCGTTAATATTTCAATATGACTAGAACTATCAATTGCTGCTAATAACGTAATTAAATAAACTGGATCATTATCTGCCGAATTGAAATTTACCCCTTGTTTGACTAATAACATTGATAAGCCTAATTGGTTTACACCATGCTCTGGTCTGGCATGTGGCATTGCAATGCCAGGCGCTAACACATAATAAGGTCCAAGTGATTCGTGTAATTCAAAAATTTTTTCAATATAATTAGGAGAAATCGTATTGTTTGCTAATAATGGTGATGCGCAAAGCTGTATAGCTTCTTTCCAATCATTTACAGAATCAACAATATTCACAGTTTGCTGTGTTAAATAGTTAGCGAGCATTTTCTCTCCATTAAAATTCTGATAATTTATTGAAAAATTAGCATATAAATTAAAAATAGCCACAACTAAAATAATAGAAATGTGATAGCGCTATCATATTTGCATAAATTTTTATTTATTTTGTGATGTAGATAACATTTCTAATAAATTCATTAAAAATAATTATGTTGATAGAATAATATTATTAAAAAATTGAGTTTTAAAAGGTGGCTCACAATATTCATATTAATGGATAAGTCACTCATCACTGGCTTGCAGTTGTCAAAATTAGTCTTTTTTAAACGAACGGTTAGATTAAATTCAATTAGGATGAAATATGCAAAGCGCAAAAAAACGGAGGAATACAGGGCAGGTTACTTTATTTGACGTAGCGAAATATGCCGGTGTGGGCTCTATGACCGTGTCACGCGCCTTACGCACGCCAGAACGTGTTTCTGTTAAACTTCGCAAAAAGATTCAAATTGCTATCGATGCGTTAGGATATAAACCCAATGTTACCGCTAGCCAGTTAGCCTCGGCGTCATCTAGCCCAGTTATTGCAGTTATAACAACCAAAAACCACGATCATTCTGCGCAAATTTTGCTTGATGTGTTACAAGCAAATTTAATTAAACAAGGTTATACAATATTGTTTATTGAATCTGAGCATTATTATAACCGTGAACTAAAATTGTTAGATTCTTTACACAACCATAATCTCGAAGCAATATTGTTATTTTATGTCGAAAATGACGTTATTATTGAGAATGTTAATCTTAATAAAACGATACCTATTATGAATATTGGTAAGCAATATGATACAGCGGCAGATCTTTATATAGCGTTAGATAATAGTTTAGCAATGTATATGCTAACCGAACATATAATAAAAAAAGGCTATCAAAATATTGGGTTACTGTGTGCCAACCAACAAAATTATCTCTTTCAACAGCGTTTACATGGTTGGCATAAGGCGATGTTGGATTATCATCTACCTACCCATCGAGTTATCAATGCTGCCAAGCCCGCTAATTTTAGTACAGGTAGCTTATTACTGCCTGACATATTATTGAATTGGCCTGAAATCGATGCCTTAATTTGCACTACTGATGAATTAGCCTGTGGTGTGCTTTATGAGTGCCAACGACGGCATATCCGTGTGCCACATCAATTAGCAGTGAGTGGATTTGGTGATAACGAGTTTTGCCAAGTGAGTTTTCCACCTTTAACAACAGTCTCCTTACCTGCTGTAAAAATAGGGGAACATTTGGCGATGCAACTATTAAGTAAGTTAAAAGCTCAAACTCATTGCCATAAACCAGATTTATCAACGTTCGCCCCTATACTTCGTTTAAGAAACAGTACTTAGTTGCATTGAGTGCCAAGTTATATTAAATCCTAGGTTATATTAAATACTTAGCTGTCATGATATTTTGCATATACATCCAATCGACTAGTTAGCAAGGCTTAAAATAATGAAGCATGCATAGCAATCCCCAAACTGTGGTGGTGTGAAGTAGCGAGTATAAATTACCTTTCTATTTTCTTCACTTCACCGAGTTTAAAATTACACCTCATGTTTCAATCCAGAAAATAGCCAGAAAAACTTCAATAAAATCAATGTCTTTCCTGAATGATTTTTAAACTATAAAATCCTCAATCGCTAAATCACTAATCGGTTACTGATGGTTATGATTTAGCGCCAGAATATACCACGACAGCCATGCATGAAGTCAGAGATTTAGCACAAAGCCTACCCAAATCGAATGTGATAACAGTCGCTTATTTTATCCACAAAAAGCAAAACGCCAAAAATCACACAGCCCTCAAAATAAGCCATTTTGCACTGAAAAATCAGTCAGAAAAGCCATTGATTTTATTTAATTTTTTGTTGTAAAAATAAAAATACAAAATCAAAATGGCTAGCTTTTTATAAAACTATAGCGATAAAAGGGAAAGTAGATTTTTTAATATGTCAGAAAGGAGATGGTCGGCGAGAGAGGATTCGAACCTCCGACCCACTGGTCCCAAACCAGTTGCGCTACCAAGCTGCGCTACTCGCCGTTAGGAAGCGCATAATACTGCGCTTCCTGAAAAGTGTCAATACTTATAGTAAAAAATATATAGCAAAAAATAGGCTTGAGATTTTTATTTTGCTAACGGTGCTGGTGTTTTACCAATACGTTGATAAAATTCAACAACAAAATCCTCGTAACGTTTGTTAGCAACCGCCTCACGAATTTCAGCCATTAAGCGTTGATAATAACGTAAATTATGAATGGTATTTAAACGTGCACCTAAAATCTCACCACATTTATCTAAGTGATGAAGATACGATTTAGTGTAATTTTTACACGTATAGCAATCACAATGAGGATCAAGTGGTGTTGTGTCATCTTTATATTTAGCATTACGAATTTTAATCACACCATTGGTAACAAATAAGTGACCATTGCGGGCATTGCGGGTTGGCATCACACAGTCGAACATGTCAATACCACGACGCACGCCTTCGACTAAATCTTCAGGTTTCCCCACCCCCATTAAATAACGGGGTTTATCAGCGGGTAATTGTGGGCAAGTGCCTTCTAATATACGGTGCATATCAGCCTTGGGTTCACCAACCGCTAACCCGCCAACCGCGTAACCGTCAAAGCCTATTTCAGTTAATCCTTTAATTGAAATATCCCGTAATTCTTGATGAATACCACCTTGCACAATACCAAATAGTGCATTTTTGTTGCCTAATTCATCAAAGCGTTGTCGGCTGCGTTTAGCCCAACGTAAAGACATTTCCATTGATTTTTTGACATAATCCCAATCAGCAGGAAAGGGGGCACATTCATCAAAAATCATTACAATATCAGAACCCAGGTCGTATTGAATTTCCATTGAAATTTCAGGCGATAAGAAAATCGAATCGCCATTAATTGGATTACGAAAATGAACACCTTCTTCTTTGATTTTTCGAATATCGCCTAAACTAAAAACTTGAAACCCACCTGAATCGGTTAAAATAGGTCCTTTCCATTGCATAAAGTCGTGCAAATCACCATGTTTACGCATGATTTCTTGCCCAGGCCTTAGCCATAAGTGAAACGTATTGCCGAGTAATATTTGCGCACCTGTTGCAGCAACTTCTTCTGGTGTCATACCTTTTACCGTGCCATAAGTGCCTACAGGCATAAACGCTGGGGTTTCAACAGTGTATTCAACTCCACGGCGATCGAATTTCATTCGCCCACGACGAGCTAACCCGTCAGTATTATCTAGTTCAAATTTCATTTTTTGTTAACCTCTTGCGACCAAATAAACAGTTTGGCGCGAATTATTGTTATAATGCGTAATCGCATCATTAATTTGCGGAACCTAGTTTATCTTGCTTGACTAAAATAAACAATATTTGAAGGGGCTTTGAATCGTTTGAAACGTATTATTCTACTATTGTCAGGTTGGTCGATGTTTTTTCTCACTGGGTGTCAAATTCAAAGTAAAGCTTACCCCAAAGTGATTACTTCCGATCGGATTCAATTGTTATCTGAAAATGATATTTTTTCAATTAGTCAGATGGCTTGCCTTGAAACAGATAAGCGGGCAGTCATTCCTCCTGATTACCATGCTTTAAGCCAAAGACTCAATAAAATTGCTAAAACCCTGCCTAGCAAGGCTAATAATATTGAGATAAATTATCAAGTTTATATTAATACTGAACCTAATGCATGGTCTACCGCTAATGGTTGTATACGTGTAAATAGTGGTTTGATGAAATTATTGAATGATAATGAGTTACAGGCAGTACTTGCCCATGAGCAGGCTCATATCGCACTTAAACATGCTATTAGCTTGTTTAAGCAAGCGCCTTATATCGAATTGACTGATAAAATTGGCGAACTTGTTGTTATTGCTAAAGAAGACGTAGCTCAACAATATGAAATTGAAGCTGATAACTATGCTTTTGATTTATTAATAAGTAAAAACATAGATCCGATGAGTTTAGTTGACATGCTAGCCAAATTGCCTATTCACTCAACCAATAAACCAACATCACATCCTTCAAGAATAAAACGAATAAAGAATATTATTGCTAGGCTAAAGCGGTAAAAAGTGGTAAATAACTATTTGTGCGATCAGTTAAATAATAGCCAACTAGGTTTGCACTTAGCTCAATTTTATTTGGCTATTTATTTAACCGCTTTTTAAGATTTATTATCACGAAGCCGAAATAAACATAGCATCACCGTAGCTAAAAAAACGATAGTTTTCTTTAACTGCATGCTGATAAGCATTCATGGTATTTTCGTAACCAGCAAAAGCAGAAACAAGCATAATCAAAGTTGATTCCGGTAGGTGAAAATTTGTGATAAGTGAGTCAATAACCTTAAACTGATAGCCTGGATAAATAAAAATTTGGGTATCGTCAAAAAAAGGAGCGATTTTTCCTGTCTTTTGTGCGGCACTTTCTAAAGCACGAACCGATGTAGTCCCTACTGCGATCACTTTATTGTTTCTGGCTTTGCATGCTAATACGGCATCGACAACCGAATCGGGGACTTGAGCATATTCTGAATGCATAATATGTGCCTCAATATTTTCAACTCTAACAGGCTGAAATGTTCCCGCTCCAACATGTAAAGTAACAAAAGCCATTTCAACGCCTTTTTGTTTTAATTTTTCTAATAAAGGTTTATCGAAATGAAGACCTGCTGTAGGTGCGGCAACCGCGCCAGGCACTTTACTATAGACTGTTTGATAAACTTCACGATCCTGTTCGTTGTCAGGACGATCGATGTAAGGTGGTAAAGGAATATGACCAATTTTATTCAAAATACTGAGCACATCATCAGGGAATTGTAATTCAAATAAAGCATCGTGGCGGGCTATCATGGTCACATTAATGTGTTCATTTTCACCTAATATTAACTCAGTTCCTTCTTTTGGTGATTTTGAGGCTTTAATATGCGCAAGAGCACGATTACCATCTAGTAATCTTTCGATTAATATTTCTATTTTACCTCCAGATGTTTTTTTCCCATACAAACGAGCAGGAATCACTTTAGTGTTATTAAAAATCAATAAATCACCTGGATTAATTTTATCGATAATATCAGTAAATACCTGATCTTCAATTTTACCTGTACGACTATCAAGAGATAGCAGTCGACATGCACTTCTGGTTGCTGAAGGGTGTTTGGCAATGAGCTCTTTTGGAAGCGAGAAGTCAAAATCTGATAGCTGCATAATTGTATTCCTCAAAAAATGAGGCATTAGTCTAAAGCTCTCATTATGTCTAAGCAAGTAATTATTTGTTGATTATTATAATAGTTGCGTTAAAATTCAAACGGTCTAACAGATGTTAGCCGATTACAAGTTATATTTAAATATAAGGAAAATAATATGAAAAAACATCAAAAAACATTGCTAGTTGCACTTCCTTTAGTTGCTGCAATGTCGCTAGTTGGTTGTAAAAACATGGGCGCAGATGACTTAGCTAGTCTTGGCATGAAAGGTTTAAAAGCTGCTACTCTAAGTGATAATGATGTGAAAGCATTAAGTCAACAATCATGTGCTCAAATGGATGCCGAATCTAGAATTGCACCTAAAAATAGTGCTTATACTAAACGATTAAATAAAATCGCTAAATCACTCGGTAATAATTTAAATGGAACACCTATTAACTATAAAGTATACATCACAAAAGATGTTAATGCATGGGCAATGGCTAATGGTTGTGTTCGTGTTTACAGTGGTTTAATGGACATGATGACTGATAACGAAATTCAAGGTGTTTTAGGTCACGAATTAGGTCACGTTGCTTTAGGTCATAGTAAAAAAGCTATACAAGTAGCTTATGCAACAGAAATGGCACTTGATGCAGCAGCATCATCAGGTAATGCAAAAATAGCTTCATTATCTAAATCTAAATTAGGTGCTTTAGCATCAGCAGTGATTAATGCTCAGTTCTCACAAAAACAAGAACAAGATGCGGATAACTATTCTTTCGATTATTTAGTTAAGAAGAAAATCAATCCAGCTGGTCTTGCAACGGCATTTGATAAGTTAGGTGGTGGTGATGCTTCAATCTTAAGTAGCCATCCGTCTTCAACAGCGCGTGCAGATAATATTCGTAAAAAACTTGCAGAGTTAAAAAAATAAGTTCTGTGATTGCATTATGAAAGCGTCATCCATGGCGCTTTTTTTATATCTAATTGATTGTTTTTGATAGCAATAATTTGGTGATGAATTTATTGTAAAATCCATCAACCAACAAGCAAAGGTTTAACAATGACTTTTTTATTGTTTATAAGAAGATAAGAATTTAGCAAATCGTCCAATTGCATCTTCAAGGTCGCCTAAATATGGTAAAGCAACAATTCTAACGTGATCTGGCTTATGCCAATTAAAACCGGTTCCTTGTACAAGTAACACTTTTTCCTGTAACAAAAAGTCTAATACCAATTTTTGATCATTATGGATGTTAAATTTTTTCTGATCTAATTTGGGAAATAAATACAAAGCACCTTGTGGCTTAGTACATGAAACACCCGGAATATCGTTCAGTAGGCGCCACGCCAACATACATTGCTCATATAATCGACCACCTGGCACAATAAATTCATTGATACTTTGATACCCACCAAGAGCCCCTTGAATCGCATGTTGTAATGGTACATTGGCGCATAAGCGCATGGAAGCAAGCATATTTAGACCTTCAATATAGCCTTTTACGTGATGCTTAGGACCACAAAGTGCCATCCATCCTTGTCTAAATCCCGCAACTCGATATGTTTTTGATAAACCGCTCATCGTAATAACAAATAAATCAGGCGCCAATGCAGCAATTGAATGATGTACGGCATCATCATATAAAATTTTGTCGTAAATTTCATCAGCGAAAATAATCAGATTATTTTGACGGGCGATTTCAGCAACCTCAAGCAATATTTCTTTACTATAAACAGCACCAGTTGGGTTATTGGGATTGATAATTACAATACCTTTTGTTCTAGGTGTAATTTTTTGTTTGATATCATCTAAATCTGGTGACCAATTTGCTTCTTCATCGCACAAGTAATGAACCGCATTTCCGCCCGATAAACTTACTGCCGCAGTCCATAGTGGATAGTCAGGCATAGGTACCAGAATTTCATCACCACTATTAAGCAATGCTTGCATAGACTGGACGATTAATTCCGATACGCCGTTGCCAATGTAAATATCTTCAACATCTAAACTGTTAATACCTCTGGCTTGATAATGTTGCATAATTGCTTTGCGGGCAGAGTAAAGGCCTTTTGAGTCACAATATCCTTGTGAAGAAGGTAAATTTCTAATGACATCAACTAACAATTCATCAGGAGCTGCAAAGCCAAAAGGGGCGGGATTTCCAATATTAAGTTTAAGGATTGTTTGACCTTCTTCTTCTAGCCTTTTAGCATGCTCAAGAATTGGTCCACGAATATCGTAACAAACGTGATCCAATTTGTTTGATTTTTGGAAATTTACCATAATATCGCCCTTTCTTTTTTATTGTGATCGTTTTTTAATGTAATGAAAAAAACAATCTACTCCTATTTAGATAATTTTTGAAGATGCTATTATAACTAGCTCAATAAATATTATTTAACTGTCTGAATTTTGTGCGGAGAGAGTTATGAAAACCATTTTAACCGTCATTGGTAAAGATCAAACCGGCATTATTGCCGGTATTAGTCAGAAATTATATGAATTAGATATTAATATTTTAGATGTCAGCCAAACAATTATGGATGAGTATTTTACGATGATTATGTTGCTTGACTTATCTAAAATCAATGTGGCCTTTGATGAGGTAAAAACGACATTGACGCAAACCGGTGAAAAACTAAAAGTTAAAGTCAACATTCAACGAGAAGAAATTTTTGATGCTATGCATCGTTTGTAATATCAATTCTCTATTTTTGTATAAAAGGATAGTACTAATGGAAACAAAACAGATCCTCGAAACCATTAAAATGATTGAGGAAGAAAAGCTTGATATTCGCACAATAACCATGGGTATTTCTCTCCTTGATTGTATTGATAGCGATGGCGAGAAAGCACGTCAAAAAATTTATAACAAAATTACGCTGTTAGCTAAACATTTGGTAAAAGTCGGTGAGGAGATTACCTCAGAATTTGGCATTCCCATTATCAATAAGCGTATTTCTGTCACACCCATATCGTTAATTGCTGGTGCAAGCGATGATAAAGATTATGTTGCATTTGCCAAAACACTTGATGAAGCCGCTAAAGCTGTTGGTGTTAACTTTATTGGCGGATTTTCAGCACTGGTACAAAAAGGTTATCACAAAGGTGATGAAATTTTAATTAATTCAATTCCACAAGCACTTGCACAAACAGAACGCGTTTGCGCATCAGTGAATGTTGGTTCTACACAAACAGGAATCAATATGGATGCAGTCAAGCAAATGGGGCATATTATTAAACAAGCAGCACAATTAACTGCCGATAACAGCAGTATGGCATGTGCGAAGTTAGTTGTATTTGCCAATGCCGTTGAAGATAATCCATTTATGGCAGGCGCTTTTCATGGCGTAGGTGAAGCTGATTGCGTCATCAATGTGGGTGTGAGTGGCCCAGGTGTTGTTAAGCGTGCGCTTGAAAAAGTCAAAGGGCAACCTTTTGACGTTGTTGCTGAAACCATAAAAAAAACAGCATTTAAAATTACTCGTATGGGGCAACTCGTTGGTAAAGAGGCTTCTGAGCGCTTAGGCGTTAAATTTGGCATCGTCGATTTATCGTTAGCTCCAACCCCTGCAATTGGTGATTCAGTTGCCCATATTTTAGAAGAAATGGGGCTAGAAGCAGTTGGCACTCATGGTACAACCGCAGCATTAGCTATGCTCAATGATGCAGTAAAAAAAGGCGGCGTCATGGCATGTGGTCATGTGGGTGGTTTAAGCGGAGCCTTTATTCCTGTTTCAGAAGATGCGGGTATGATTGATGCGGTAAATAATGGCGCTCTGAATCTTGAAAAACTAGAAGCAATGACTTGTGTTTGTTCTGTTGGACTAGATATGATTGCTATTCCAGGCGATACGCCAGCTGAAACTATTTCGGCAATCATTGCTGATGAAGCAGCAATAGGGGTGATTAATCATAAAACAACAGCAGTTCGAATTATTCCTGCTGTCGGTTTAAAAGTAGGCGATAACATTGAATTTGGTGGCTTACTAGGTCATGCGCCCATCATGCCAGTAAATAACTTTAGCTCATGTGATTTTATTCGCCGTGGTGGAAGAATACCTGCTCCAATTCATTCATTTAAAAACTAATAGATTAATTTTAAATAATTGATACCCCTACTCTGCCTGCACTAAAGCTGGCAGAGTATTAAACTTTTAATGCCAAACTTACTTAGCAATGGCAAAACGCGTTTCTTCAATAACCTCTTCATTATTTCTAGATTCATTCCTTTTTCCTTCCATCTATCAATTTGAATGTATGGTAGCGCATTTCAGCGCTTCGTTTAGCAATACGCTCTTTACGCTTTACCGTAAGGTTAAGCTTTTATTCGCCACCTGATGCTCCACGCCTATTAACAGTTAAGATATAGCGATTATCATTAATACCCAAAGGCTTTAATTAGCCTTGCAATAAATCCATTATCTAAAAATTTTTTTACCGTTTGCGGCGAGCTATTTTTTAACAAATCGTGGCTATTGAACTCTCCCTATGATGCGCAATTTCATGGATATTATTTGGCATCAAATCCATTCGTCTCTTTTATCTTAATTCCCTACAATTGATGATATTAAATTAATGCTGCTTTAATTCGAGCAATAGCAAATACGCAATATTTTAGATGTTTGCTAATCACATAATGAGGGAGGATGAAATGGGAAATGAATCTAACAATCACATGTTTTTTGAAGATTTGATTCTTTTAGATAAAAACTTTCAAGATACTAATCAATTTTTTGATTTTACTTTTCCTATTTTAAAAAGTGGTGGTTATGTAAATCATTCCTTTTTAGACGCAATTAAACAACGAGAGTCTTTATTCCCTACCGCATTACCAACAGAACCTTATGTGGTAGCAATGCCACATACCGATGTTGAACATGTTATTAGGCCATTTATCTTCTTTATTCGAGCTAAAGGAACAATTCCATGGTATGAAATGGCAAACAATGACAACTTATTAAAAGCTAATTTTGTTTTTTTACTCGGCTTTAATCAAAAAAATGGGCATATTGATTTATTGCAAACATTGATGTCTTGCTTTGTAAATCCCGTTTTTTTGAAAGCACTTTATCACGCAAAAACAACGCATGAAGTTTTTACATTATTGACATCGAATATAAATTTATAAGGAGGCATTATGAAAAAAGTTATTGTTGCATGTGGCAGTGGAGTGGCTACATCACAAACCGTTGCCAGCAAGGTTACTCGTTTATTAAAAGAACGGAATCTTGATGAGATAAAAGTAGAAGTTGTGGATCTGAAATCTGTCGATACTCACATCAAAAATAGTGCAGCTTACATTGCAATAACTAAAATTGAAAAACAGTATCCTATTCCCGTCATCAATGGTATTGCCTTTCTAACAGGAATAAATATGGAAGCGGAATTACAAAAAATTATCGATGCCTGTAAATAGGAGCACAAATATGGATTTTCTCGGAACAATTGTAAATTATATTTTAAATTTAGGTGCGCCAGTTTTTGTGCCGTTCATTATGTTAATTGCGGGTTTAATTGTGCGCATGAAATTTAGCGACGCCGCTTCAGCAGCAATTACGTTGGGTGTTGCATTTGTTGGCATGAGTATGTTGATTGGCTTTATGGTTAGTGCTATTGGTTCAGCTGCACAAACCATGATGGAACGAACAGGGATTGAACTAAGCATTATTGATGGCGGCTGGACTACCATGGCAAACGTATCTTGGGCTTGGCCGTATGCTTTTCTTATGTTCCCTTTGCAAGTGGGTATTAATATTTTAATGTTAGTACTAAAAAAAACCGATACCTTTAATGCTGACTTATGGAATGTGTGGGGGAAAATTTTTACCGCTTTTATTGTCACCGCTGTCGCCACGCCAATCTTAGGATCGATTATGGCTTTGGTCTTTGCTTTTATTACAGCTACTTTTCAGATCATATTAGAGCTTAATTCTGGTGATATTAATCAACATCGAATAGAAAAACTAACGGGTATTCCAGGTGTAACTTGTACTCATAGGATGCTATTTTTCAGTGCAATTTATTATCCATTTGATTTGCTTCTGCGCAAAATACCGATGTTAAATAAACCGATGGATGCAGCAGCATTACGTTCAAAAATTGGCGTTTTTGCTGAAAATCATGTAATTGGTTTTTTATTAGGAGCAACTTTTGGGATTATTGCTGGTTATGATGTTGCAGCTATCTTAATGCTTGGTGTGCAAGCTGCAACTGCGCTTATGTTATTCCCAATGATTTCTAAGTTATTTATGCAAGCACTATCACCAATTTCTGAAGCAATTAGTGATTATATGAATAAACGTTTTGCTGGACGTAAATTATTTGTTGGTTTGGATTGGCCGTTTATGGGTGGTTCAAGCGAAATTTGGTTTACCGTAATAGTTGCGATTCCTTTTACCTTAATTTGGGCCGTTATTTTACCTGGTAATAAAATTCTTCCTTTTGCGGGTATTATCAATGTGGCACTTATTGTTCCTGCTTATATCTTAACTAAAGGTAACACATTAAGAATGGTGATTTTAGCCATTATTGGAGTTCCTTTCTTCTTATTTGTTGGAACTCAATTTGCACCAATCATTACTGATTTAGGATTAACAACTAAAGCGATTGATATTCCTGCTAATCAGTTAATTTCAAATAGTTCTATTGATGCTCCTATCTTTACTTATACATTTTCATTTATTTGGCAATGTTTGCAAGGCTATTTTGTTCCATTAATTTTAGCTATTTATTGGTGTATAGGTTATTTCTTTTATGCACGAGAATTGCGCAAAGAAGCTATACAAGACATAGCGAAATAATGAATAAATGGACGCTAACGTATTCGTTGAACATATTTTAAAGTACACCTGATGGTAATGTTAGTTACCATCAGACAATGAACAATAAGGTAGTTATGATATGGTTATCGATAAGCGAATTCATGCCATTTTAAAAACATTAGTTCATAATCCCAATATTAGTGGCGTTGAACTTCAATCTAAATTTGGGCTAACTCGTAAACAGCTTAGTTATACTATTAAAAAAATTAATGATTTCCTTGAGTCATCTCATCTTGAACTAATTAAACGGTTTAAAACTGGTAAATTTAGTGTTCCAAAATTAGTTATCGAAACATTTAGAAATGAGCCAATCTCTCTTGATATTGGTCGTTATATTTATTCTGAAGATGAGCGAATTCATTTACTGCTATTTTTTTTATTAATTAGGACAGAGAGGCTTTCATTAATGCATCTGTCCTCGTCTCTTACTGTTAGCCAAAATACGGTGATCAATGATATTAAAAAAATACAAGCCGTAATTGTTCAGTATCATTTACAAATCAATTATGACCGTGAAAATGGTTATCGTATTGTCGGCAGTGAAATTGACAAACGTTATTTATTGCTAAAATTAATTCGTAGAATTATTAATATGCCCATAGCCGATAAAATTTTTAGAGAAAACGAGGCTATTACCCAAGATCGCTTAGAACAAGTAGGGCTGGTTTTTAGCGAAATAGAGAAAAAATTAAAAATTGTTTTTACTGATGAGCAATTGCAAGAGCTGACTTACTTTATTTGTTTTATGTTACAACGCATAGAAACAGATAAAAAAATTGAGCTTTTGCCAGACAACTATACTGAAGTAGCCAATAGTCGTGATTTTCAATTATTGAAAAAACTCATTGAACGATTCGGTATTTGTGATCTTAATGAGCAAATTTTTTTAATGGTGTTAGTTCAAAGTTCTAATATACAAACGCTATCTGATAAATATTTTCATTTAGATGCGGTGTTATTAGAAAGTGTTGTTGAAGTTGTTGATAGTTTCGAACAAATTAGTTGCATTACCTTTCAAGATAAAAGTGAGCTCATTGAGCGTATCTATCAGCATTGGAAACCTGCTTATTACCGTATTCGGTATCACATTACCAATATTAATAGTGTGTATGACATCGTATTGCAAGAGTTTGGTCATTTACATGAAATGGTAAGAAAAGTCATTTTCCCTTTCGAAAAAATTTTACATTGTAATATACCCGATGAAGAGGTCGCTTTTATTACCGTATTATTTGGTGGTTGGTTAACTCGCGAAGGTTTAATTAATCAAATTAAAACTAAAAAAGTAGCGATTTTTGTTTGTGAAAATAGTGCAACGGTTTCAACTTATCTTTATTTGACGTTACAAATACTACTTCCTGAATTGCATTTTTCTGATGCTATGTCTAAACGTGAGTTTGAGAAATATAACCACTATTACGATATTATTTTTTCAACTTCACATTTACTTACTGATAAATTGTTATTTATTGTTAATCCTTCACTCAATAATTTCCATAAAAATGCTTTTCGTAATCAAGTTATTCGGGCTTTACAAGGTATTGATCCTAGCATAATTCAGGTTGAAGAGCTTATGTTAATTATCGAAAAATACAGCTTTATCAAAGATCAAAAAGCATTACAAAAAGAATTAACCACTTATCTTTATAACGATGAAGTGCATGATAACCCTGTGCGAATAACGCACCAAGAGCCTCCTTCACTTGCTGATTTAATGGAAAAAGAGCATATCAATATTACACAAAAAAGGGATATAACATGGGAAAGTGCATTGGCTTTAGCTGCACAACCGCTGTTAAACGACCAATCCATAGAAAGTTGCTACCTTGAAAGAATGGTTAACAAAATCCAATTTGAACAACCTTACATTATGCTGGTAGATGGGCTAATTATTGCTCATGCAGGTATTGATGATGGTGTGAATAAAGTCGCTATGTCATTACTTAAGCTATCGGAAAGAATCAATATTTGCGGTTATATGCAGGCTGATTTAATTGTTGTTTTAGCAACAAATAATCCACAAAAACACCTTAAAGCACTTGCCCAATTAAATGAATTATTAGAATTTCACGAAGGCGCAACGCGCATACGAAATGCCAAAAATAGCAATGAAATTTGGGAGTTGTTTGCCAATTATCAATGAATATCTTGTCAAAATAGGAGTTACACAATGTTAGAGATACAAAAACAATATGTGGTCGACATGGCTAAAAAATCGAGTGAGTGGGGACTTTGTAAACATAAAGCAGGTAATTCTAGCGTTCGTGATAAAGAGTCAGGATATGTTCTTGTCACGCCAACAACAATTGATAAAAAGTTGTTAACAATTCGGGATATTGTTGTGATGGATCTTGATGCTAACGTTATTGAAGCCGATTCAGGATTAAGACCAACCAGTGAATGTTTAATGCATCTTGAGATTTATAAAGTTCGCCCTGATGTTTTTGCTATTTCACACACGCATTCTATTTTTGCAACATCATTTGCTGTATTAGCAAAACCTATTCCAGCCGTTGTTTATGAGTGTGCAATTCTTAATTTAAAAGATGCTGTGATCCCTGTTGCACCCTATGGGAGACCGGGTACACCAGACCTTTCAAATAGCGTTATAGAACCCATAAAACGAGCTGATGCCATTTTAATGGAAAAGCATGGTGCTATTGCCGTAGACAAAGATCCTTATGAAGCTGTATTAAAAGCTGCATATATTGAAGAAATGGCTGAAATATACTATCACGCTTTACTGATTAATGGCGGTAAAGATCCGGGTGGATTTCCGTCAGAGGAGTTACAGCGTTGGGCCTATCCTTCACAAATTAAATTTAAAAAATAATTTTTAGTCTATTTATTTTAATACGTTAATTGTAGGAAAACGCCGAGTTGTTTACACTTCATGGTTAAAATAATCCTCTAAAAACTCATAAGGCGTTTTCCCTGAAATCGCTTTATGCGGTTTAACGGTATTATAAAAATTAATAAAGCGTTTCAGTTTTTGTTTTCTATCTTGTGAATCGCTAAATATATGCTGATTATACCACATCGCAATTCAAAGTTCGTATCACTCTTTCGGCTTTCCCATTCGTTTGTGGGCAGGCGGGTTTGGTGAATTTTTGATTAATACGATGGCTATGGGACGTTTTAACAAATAAGTGTTCACTTTGTAAATACCCCAAACTTAGTACACAACTTACGTAGAAAATTAAGCTGCCTGTTTTAATGTTTTATATTCGAGCGGTGTCATGTTATTTAATGCCTCATGCGGTCTTTCGGTGTTATAAATCGTTAACCATTCTTCGGTTATTCTCCTTGCTTGTGCTAAGTTGTTAAAAAGATATAAATCGAGTACTTCAGTACGATAGGTGCGATTAAATCGTTCAATGTACCCGTTTTGATATGGGCTACCGGGCGCTATATAATCAATGGCTATATCATGTGATTTAGCCCAGTTTATAAAGGTTTTTCCTGTAAATTCTGGTCCATTATCGACGTGTATTTTTAATGGATAGCCATGGTATTCAGCCAGTTTATCTAAGTAACGGGTAACTCTCCCTGCCGGTAAGCTTACTGCAATATCAATACCTAACGCCTCACGATTAAAGTCATCGATGACATTGAATGTCCTAAAGCGACGTTGATTACAGCTACTATCACTCATAAAATCCATTGACCAACATTCACCTTGTTTATTAGGAACCAATAGCTTTTCTGGTGTTCGTTGGGGGATACGTTTTTTACGTTTAGCTCTAATATTAAGTTTTAACTCACAATACACCCGATAAACACGCTTATGATTCCATTTATAGCCGAGCTTTCTGATACGATTAAAGCATTTAGGAAAGCCCCAGCGTAAATGCCGGTCTGTGATAGCATTCAACACCGAAACAATCACCGAATCATCCTGTAACTTAGGTTGATAATAGTAAGCACAACAGCTTAAGCCAACAATGGCACAACTCATAGCAATAGTAACTGAATGATTTTGTTGTAGTTGCTGTGCCCACGTTTTACGTGCCTTTGTCGGCACTAAAGCTTTTTTATGATTTCTTCCTGAAGCTGAGATTTTAAGCTCAGTTCGGCAAACATCTGCTTAAGCTTGCGGTTTTCAGCCTCCAGCTCCTTTAAGCGTTTGATATCCGACGTTTCCATACCGCCGTATTTTTCTCGCCATTTATAGAAAGTTGAATTACCCATGCCCTATTTACGGCACAGCTCTTTAACGGGAATACCTGCTTCAGCTTCTTTTAAAATAGCGACGATTTGATGTTCAGTCATTTTTTTCATAATTAAATCCTCTTTACTTTTATCATAGAGAATTTTCTACTTTTTTGCTGTACTATTTTAGGGGATAGTTACACATTGTAACAATAAAAAATACTAAACAATATATTAAGGTAGCCGTTCAATGAGATATTTATATTTTTTCCTTACATTACTCTTTGTGTCATTTTTAGCCACTGGAGGGATCTTTGTCAAATTAAGTGAATTAGGACCTATTAGTACAGGTTTTTATAGGGTACTGTTTAGCATTCCAATACTATATCCTTTTTTTAAAATAGAAAAAAGGAATAAAGTGATCTGTAAAGATAAACTTTTACTCTATATTTCTGGAGGATTTCTAGCAGGGGATTTAATACTGTGGAATATATCTTTCTCATATACGACAGTCGCAAATGCAAATTTATTAGCAAATTTAGTCCCTTTTAGTATAGTGCCGGCCTGCTATTTTTTATATAAAGAAAAAATATCAAAAAAATTTTTACTAGGATTGTTTTTAGCTTTATTAGGGCTTTTTATCCTGATCACCGGTAAACAAAATACTAACGAAGGAAATGTCTTTGGTGATTTTCTTGCATTTATGACATCTATTTTTTATGCCTTATTTTTACTCATTGTTTACAAAGTAAGAACTAGAGTATCTAGCGTACAAGTTATGTATTATAGTGCCTTTGGCTCAGTTGTTGTCCTTTTATTAGCCAGTTTAATTATGGAGGGAGTTAGTTACCCTACAAGTTGGAGAGAACTATGGCCTCTTATTGGGTTAGCTATTTTTTCCCAAATACTAGGGCAAGGTGGCCTTAGCTATATTCTAGGAAAAATATCTGCTAGCCTTGCATCAATATTAGTTCTTATGCAGCCTGTTATTTCCGCATTATATGCTTATATTCTTTTTCATGAAAATCTATCTCTCCAAGAGATTCTAGGAATATTTATTGTTATAGTCGGGATTTTCTTTGCTAAAAATAAATGACTTTTTTATCCTTTTTTAAGACTGAATTCGGTACAATTTAGAATTCAGTTTTTACTTTTTGTAGTTGCTAAAGCGGATGGAAAATTAGTTACAACTTTCCATCAAAAATAATTCAAAGAATTAGGGTGTATTGATCTTTCGTGATTGTTTTTTAGACGGCATGATGTGAGTTATAATAATTCTGCAAAAAACAACCCTAACTCGATTCATCATGCCAAGAACAATGCTAACAGATAAACGGTGGGAAAAGCTACTACAAATAATGAAAAATACCGGCCGAGTTTATAATAAATCCGAGCATCGGATGACGTTTGAAGGGATCCTTTTCCGAATGAGAACCGGTATTCCTTGGCGAGATTTGCCAGAAGAATTTGGTGGATGGAGCACCGTCTATAGGCGATTTAATTTGTGGTCTAAAAAGGAATATTAGTTGATATTTTCAAACATTTATCACAACTAGAGGATTTTGAATGGGTGTTCCTAGATGGCTCGATTATCAGGGCTCATCAACATAGTACAGGCGCTGCAACGGAGCATTCCGAGCAAATAGGTCAGAGCTGTGGCGGTCATTCAACTAAAATTCATCTTGCGGTTGATAGTGGTGGTTTGCCTATTTTTTTTGAGCTTTCTGAAGGACAACGACATGATATCACTTATGCAGAAAACCTAGTTGAAAAGCTCGATGAAGTGAATACAGTGATAGCCGATAAAGGTTATGACAGCGAGCCTTTTCGGTGCTTTGTTCGTCAAAAAGGCGGACGAACGGTGATTGCTAAACGTAATTATGGTAAGAATATAGATAAAAGCAGTATGGATAGGTGCCTTTATCGCTATCGTCATTTAGTCGAGAATGCCTTTGCTAGAATCAAGCAATATCGTTCAATATCAACTAGATACGATAAGTTAGAAAGGAATTATGCCAGTATGGTATCACTGGCATTTATGTTAATGTGGCTGCCAATGTATTGTTGAGTAATTTATGTACAGCAAAGATCAACAGCCCCTAGTCAATTAATAGAAAAATAGTGAATCAGTAAAAAATTTTATATTAAAAAATTAGACGTTGTTTGAATACTTAGACATTTTATCAATGATACTTAGAATATTATTTTATCGATATTGTGATGATGATGTCCGCCGATGATATCGGCGGATTTATTGTTTTATTGGGTTTGGATATATTCATTCATATATTTTAAGATATACGCCATTGAAGCCGCTCCCGGATCCATGTGACCAATTGCGCGTTCACCTAAATTTTTAGTTCGTCCAAATACAGCGATCATCTGTTTCGTTTTTTCTGCGCCTTCCATAGCAGATTGTGCGATTTTAGGTAGCGCATCGATTAACTTCGTAGATGTTAATTGACTTGCGGTTGTTGCGCTAGCGGCTAAGGCATCAACCATAGTCTTATCCCCTGGTTTGGCTTTTCCGCGTTGATACACTGCCTGCCAACCTTCGTTAAGGAGTTTTGATAATACATCAGAATCAAACTCTGTTACGCCTGTAATACTTTTTCCGCCCGCTCTAAATAAAGTACCAAAAATAGCGCCAGAAGCTCCGCCCATACTTATCATTAATTTTGTACCAATTTGCGTAAAAAAATCACCTATATTAGTTGGTTGAAATTTTTCGTCTTGTAGTAGCACCATGATAGCTGTAAATCCACGTTTCATACCGATGCCGTGATCGCCATCGCCGACTAATTGATCTAAAGCGGTTAATGTTGGTTCACTTTCGATCATTTTTTGGGCGGTAAATAACATCATTTTACGAACTTGTAATAAATTCATTCTATTTTCTCCATCCTAGTGTTTGGCAAGGTAAATCATAAAGATGTTGTAATTCTTCATCTAATTTCATTAAGCTAATTGAAAAACCAGACATTTCAAGGGATGTACAAAAATGGCCAACAACGACATCGTGGCTGATTATGCCGCGTGTATCCAGCTCAATACCGACTTTACGTGTTACAATGAACAGTTCGGCATTACTCAGTGCGCCTAAATTATTAATTAATACACACACGCGGTCGCCTTTTTTAAACGGTAAATCATTACACAGGCTGTCTATCATCTCTTTAACAACTTCATCAGATGATGTTATAGCTTGTCGACGCAACCCTGCTTCACCATGAATACCAATACCAATTTCAATTTCGTTATCATCTAATTCAAAATTGAAATGATTTGATTGAGGTAATGCGCATCCATCTAGGGCGACACCGATGGTACGAACATTGTTGTTTGCTTTCGATACAACTTGGTAGAGATTTTCAAGGTCGTATTTTTCAAATTGTGCGGCAGCGCCAGCAATTTTGTATAAAAACATAATACCAGCGACGCCACGGCGATCAGAAATCTTAGATAATGGTGCCGAAGCAATATCATCAGTTGCTCGAATCGTTTTGATAACAATATTTTCTTCTGCTAATATTTCAGCTGCAATATCAAAGTTCATGCCATCACCAGAATAGTTGCCATATAAAAAAAGGACGCCTTTCCCTTTTTCTATAGCTTTGGTCACTTCAATAATTTGATCGGGCGATGGCGATGTAAAAACTTCTCCAAGTGCACAGCCATCAATACCTCCTTTACCGATAAAACCAGCAAAAGTCGGCTCGTGACCTGTACCACCGCCTGATACAATGACAACTTGATCATTGGCAATATGGTTACCATAAACAGCACAATGCTCTGAAATTGCTGTTAGCTTTCCCTGATAAGCATAGATCAACCCTTGCATGACTTCTTGCCTTACATTATTGGGATCATTAAGCAGTTTTTTGGGGTTGCGCATTCTTTATTTCCTCTCTATTAATTATTGTTAACATTATTTATTGTAGGAAAAATTAATAACTCAAACGAATACAATTAATGACAAATAATATCCTACTTATTGCGCATCATCGGGATGATTTAGTTGATCTTTATGAGAGCTAGAAATTTAGTTGTTTATTCTTGAAAGAACATAATAGCACCAATACATATTAATAACTTGTTTATAAAAGAATATTGCAGTTATAATTTGTAAAGTTTTCAAAAAAGCTGATATTTGAGTATAACCATCATCAAGAATTATCTATGAATACAGAATCTTATCTTCAACGTTTTAGTGGCATTGCACGGCTTTATGGACAATCAGCTTTACAATGCTTTTCGCAAGCGCATATTTGTGTGATTGGTATTGGCGGCGTGGGTTCTTGGGTTGCTGAATCGCTAGTGCGTAGTGGCATTGGTCAAATCACCTTAATTGATATGGATGATGTTTGCGTTACAAATACTAACCGCCAAATTCATGCATTAAAATCCAATATCGGTAAAGCAAAGACATCGGTTATGGCTGAGCGAATTTTACAAATCAATCCTGAATGTGTTGTGAATGAAATTGATGATTTCATTAATGGAGATAATGTCAGTGAATATTTGGGTACAAAACAATCACCGCGTTATCACTATATTATTGATGCTATCGATAGTGTAAATGATAAAGCGGCTGTACTTGCATATTGTAAGCGACAGAAATTAAAGGTGATTACCATCGGTGGAGCTGGTGGGCAAAAAGATCCTACTCAAATTAAAATTGCTGATTTAGCAAAAACAATTCAAGACCCATTAGCCGCTAAATTACGCGAAAAATTGAAAAATCATTATAAACTTAATAAGGACAGTAAAGGTAAATTTGCCATTCCATGTGTTTATTCTACCGAACAACTAACTTATCCAGCTAAAAATGGGCAAATATGTTTTACCAAAAGTGACGCAGACGGCCCTAAAAAAATGGACTGCGAATCAGGATTTGGGGCAATTACCACAGTCACAGCAACTTTTGGTTTTGTTGCTGTGAGTTATGTATTAAATAGATTATGTCATTTATGATTTATATTTTGAACTAAGCAAACAGCTTCTTTTTTATATATGAGTTACTTTCAATAACAACTATTTTTTATTAGAAATAGTTGTTTATCTGTTGCTATTTTTATTATTCAATTTTTTTCTCTTCTTAAAAATCATTGTTCTATTATTAAACTACTTTTTTGTTTAATATCTTATTGTATAAATTAAAAATCTGATTTAGGATAGTGCTAATTTCGTTTTGTTATTATGCTTAAGCATTAAATAGTTTCAAGGAAGACGCCAAACGATCCCGATTTATTTTTTAATTTCAAGGAGAAATCTATGGCAGTAACTAATATGAATGAGTTAAATGAGTTAATGGCTCGAGTGAAAAAAGCACAGGAGACTTATTCAACTTATACTCAAGAGCAAGTCGACAAAATCTTTGTAGCAGCCGCAACAGCCGCAGCGGCAGCACGTATCCCACTAGCACAACAGGCAGTTGCTGAGTCAGGAATGGGAATTGTTGAAGATAAAGTCATAAAGAACCTTTTTGCTGCAGAGTATATTTTAAACAAATTCCGTCACGATAAAACTTGTGGTATAGTGGCTGAAAATGAACCATTTGGTACTATTACTATAGCAGAACCACTTGGTATTATTTGTGGAATTGTTCCAACCACTAACCCTACTTCAACTGCGATTTTTAAATCATTAATTAGTTTAAAAACTCGTAACGCAATTGTATTTTCCCCTCATCCTCGAGCAAAAAAATCAACGATTGAAGCAGCTAGAATTGTATTAGATGCCGCAATTAAAGCTGGTGCACCAAAAGACATTATTGGTTGGATTGATGAACCATCCATTGAGTTATCAAATGCGTTAATGCATCACGATGATGTCTCGGCTATTTTAGCAACAGGTGGTCCGGGTATGGTAAAAGCAGCTTACAGCTCAGGCAAACCAGCATTAGGGGTTGGAGCGGGTAATACGCCAGTTGTTATTGACGAAACAGCAGATTTAAAACGTGCTGTGGCTTCTGTTCTTATGTCTAAGACATTCGATAATGGTATGATTTGTGCTTCAGAACAAGCAATTGTTGTGGTTGATTCTGTATATGATGAAGTGCGCAGTTTATTAACCCAATATGGCGCATATGTATTAAACGCTAAAGAAACAAAAGCAGTACAAGGTATTATCTTAAACGATAAAGGCGCGTTAAATGCTAATATTGTTGGTCAACCAGCGACCAAAATTGCTGAAATGGCCGGCTTCAAAGTTCCAGCTGGTTCGAAAGTACTTGTTGGCGAAGTGAATAAGGTTGACTTGTCTGAACCATTTGCTCATGAAAAACTTTCGCCAACACTTGCTATGTTTAAAGCTAAAGATTTTTCAGAAGCGGTTGATAAAGCGGAAAAATTAGTTGAAATGGGTGGGATGGGGCATACTTCTGTGCTTTATACTGATCAAGATAGCAACCGTGAACGTATTGCTTATTTTGGTAGTAAAATGAAAACTTGCCGTATTTTAATTAACCAACCAGCAGCTCATGGCGGTATTGGTGATTTGTATAACTTTGATTTGGCGCCATCTTTAACATTAGGGTGTGGCTCTTGGGGCGGTAACTCGGTATCTGAAAATGTTGGACCGAAGCATTTAATCAATAAGAAAACAATCGCTAAGAGAGCAGAAAATATGTTATGGCACAAATTACCAAGTTCTATCTATTTTAAACGTGGCTCGCTTCAAGTTGCTTTAAATGAAGTGATTGAGCAAGGCGCAAAACGTGTATTTTTGGTAACCGATAAATTTTTATTTAACAACGGTTACTCAAAACAAATCACTGATCAATTAGAAGCACAAGGTGTTATTTGTGAAACTTTCTTTGATGTTGAAGCTGATCCCACTTTAAGCGTTGTTCGTAAGGGTACGGACTCAATGCAATCATTCCAACCAGATATGATTATTGCGCTAGGTGGCGGTTCGCCAATGGATGCGGCTAAAATTATGTGGGTTTTATATGAGCACCCTGAAACAAAATTTGAAGAATTAGCATTACGTTTTATGGATATTCGTAAACGTGCTTGCCATTTCCCAAATATGGGTCAAAAAGCAAAATTAATTTGTGTCACAACAACATCGGGTACAGGCTCTGAAGTAACGCCATTTGCTGTTGTTACTGATGACGCAACTGGTCAAAAATATCCATTAGCGGATTATGCAATTACTCCGCATATGGCTATTGTTGATGCTAATTTAGTTATGAACATGCCAAGATCACTTTGTGCCGCCGGTGGTTATGATGCGGTTACTCATGCTTTAGAAGCTTATGTATCTGTGATGGCTAGTGAGTTTTCTGATGGGCAAGCGTTGCAAGCGCTAAGCATGCTTAAAACGTACCTACCTGCAAGTTATAGAGAAGGGGCTAAAAATCCAATAGCACGTGAGAAAGTGCATAGTGCTGCCACATTAGCTGGTGTTGCATTTGCTCAAGCATTTTTAGGTGTTTGTCACTCTATGGCACACAAAATTGGTGCTGCATTCCATATTCCTCATGGTGTGGCTAATGCAATGTTAATTAGCAATGTGGTGCGGTTTAATGCAACGGATAAACCAACTAAACAAGGTACTTTTAGTCAATATGGTTATCCTAAAGCCATTAGCCGTTATGCAGAAATCGCTGATCATTTAGGTTTAACCTTAGCTACTGACAAAGATGAAAAGAAAGTCGAGAAATTAATTGGTTGGTTAGATCAACTAAGAAAAGATCTTGATATTCCATTTTCTATTAAAGAATTTGGCGTGGATGAAAATACTTTCTTAGCACAAGTTGATCAACTAGCGATTGATGCTTTTGATGACCAATGTACAGGTGCAAACCCACGTTATCCTTTAATTGCAGAATTAAAACAAATTTTGCTTGATACCTATTATGGACGTGCATATCAAGACAATGGCGATATTAGCGAAGATGTTGCTATCAATACCGCCGCTAAAGGTGTACAAACGTCTAAAAAAAAACTAACTTCAAAAAATTAATATAAATTAATTTATTGATTTATTGATTAAAAAAAGACCTGAAATAGCTCGTATTTCAGGTCTTTTTTATGTTTTTGATTTTTTTTTAATCAAACAAAATAAAATTTGTTTTTTTTGCTTGCAAGGTTGAGTGTTCTAGTACATAATGCGCAGCACTTAGGCCGGCTTAGCTCAGTAGGTAGAGCAACTGACTTGTAATCAGTAGGTCGCCAGTTCGATTCCGGCAGCCGGCACCATTTTCCTAAGTAGACAAATTTATAAAGATTCGGGGTGGGGTTCCCGAGCGGCCAAAGGGAGCAGACTGTAAATCTGCCGTGTCACACTTCGAAGGTTCGAATCCTTCCCCCACCACCATCATCTAATATTAGCAATAGCTAATTGAAGCATTTAGGTAGCCGAGTTTGAACATGCGGGCATCGTATAATGGCTATTACCTCAGCCTTCCAAGCTGATGATGCGGGTTCGATTCCCGCTGCCCGCTCCAATTGCTGATATAGCTCAGTTGGTAGAGCGCACCCTTGGTAAGGGTGAGGTCGGCAGTTCAAATCTGCCTATCAGCACCATTCTTGTTATTCTCCTAAACTTCTAAAAATATCAAATTTGACTGCTTTTAATGCTTGTCACTAGATAGCTTTATCTGTTATTATTCAGAGCTAATTTTAAGTTAGTATTATGTTGATATTAAATATGATACTTGGTTAATGTGGTGAATCGCCACCGATTTGTATTACATTTGAGGGACAATCGATGTCTAAAGAAAAATTTGAACGTACAAAACCCCACGTTAACGTTGGTACAATCGGCCACGTTGACCATGGTAAAACAACTTTAACTGCAGCAATTACTTCTGTTCTTGCTAAAAAATACGGCGGTCAAGCTCGTGCATTCGATCAAATCGATAACGCACCAGAAGAAAAAGCACGTGGTATCACCATCAATACTTCACACGTTGAATACGATACACCAACTCGCCACTATGCGCACGTAGACTGCCCAGGCCATGCTGACTATGTTAAAAACATGATCACTGGTGCGGCACAAATGG